>JBBTFC010000096.1:2846-23372 GCA_038042015.1 Deltaproteobacteria bacterium | reverse complement strand
AAGGCAGGGCTTGACGGTGTTGTAGCATCGCCGTTAGAGGCTAAAGATATTAAAAAAAGGTTTGGAAAAGATTTTATTATCGTAACACCCGGCATCCGCATGTCCGATTCCAAACCGGACGACCAGAACCGCACTATGACGCCAAAACAGGCGATTGCCGCAGGCGCTGATTATATAGTGGTAGGCAGACCGATAAGGGAGGCAAAAAAGCCGGTAGAGGCAGCGAGAAGGATATTGGAAGAGATGAGGGGGATACTGGGGGTTTATAAAGCGTAACCCCAAAAATCAATGTCTATTTTTGAGCTGTATTTCAGGCTTGCTATTACGGCATTTTTATCTTATAATTTACCATATAATTTATCCGATAAAATGGAGGGCTTATGTATAGCAAACAGAAGGTGACTGTTACCATTGATGAGGCTATTGTCAGGGAGATTGACAAACTATCTGAAGAGATGAATGAAACCCGCAGCCATCTGATTGAAGAGGCTCTCAAGGCATGGAGACGGGGGCAGGTGGAACAGGAACTTATTGACGGTTACCGCGCCATGGCAAAAGAAGACGCAAAGACCGCAGAGCAGAACCTTGCAGCAGGAAAGGAAGCCGTAATAAAATGACTGCTTGCAAACGCGGCGAGATATGGCTGGTCAATTTTAATCCCGGCAGAGGAAGCGAGCAAAAGGGCATAAGACCTGCATTGATTATCCAGAACGACACTGGCAATCAACACGCCTCAACCACCGTTATCGCGGCAATTACCACGACCTTAAAGAAGTATCCTGTAACAGTACTGATAGATAAAGGGGAAGGCGGTTTAAAGGAGCCGTCAATGGCAAATATATCGCAGGTTTTAACCATAGATAAAGAGAGGCTTATAAAAAAGTTAGGACAATTAGGGACAGATACGATGCAAGAGATTGACGAGGCAATAAAGATAAGCCTGGGAGTGGAGTAAGTGTCCTGCGATTTTTTTGAACTTGAGCGCGACATAAGGCTGTCGGTGGGGTGGTGTGTTATAAATAAAAATGTGGGAAGTGTCCCTCCTCCTCTCCATTTTTGGAATTGCCCCATTTTCGCTTGACAATACGTTGTGAGTGTCTTATGTTCCAGCAAGAATACAAGTAATCTAAAAAAATGCTATATGACAAGTGATGCGCATATAAATCAAGACCGTTGCCTCATGTGTGGAGTAGGAGAGATTGGAACTGACAATTGTTCCGCCTGTACATGGCCTTACAGCAGAGCTGGGTGGCAACGTTTCAGAAGAGGAGTTAAACGCATTACCATTGATACTGGATGTATTAATGCGAAAAGAAAAAATGAGTTTTTAAACAAATTCGAAGAATGGGAGTCCCAAGGGAAAATTCAAATCCAGAGAGCCACACCTTTTCTTGAAGAATTCAAAGGTCCGCCCAAGCATGTTGAGAAAGCCAAAGATATCGAAACTCACCCATCTGTGATAATGTTAGATGTCTCCATCCTCGGTGACGGATCGGTTCTTGCCGGGCCGGACTTGCGGGAAGCAATACAACCGATCCTCTTTCCACATACCAGAACTTTGACACGGAATCAGCTTAACGATTTACGACATCTTCATGAACACATTGAAACTGGAGGGGATATCTTCGTTACTTTAAATACGAACGATTTCATTGCTAACAGTAAGCAGGAATTACTCAAAAAACTTGGCGTGTGGGTTCTTACACCAAAGGAAACGGTAGATTTAATCAGGGACATATATGGTTGGAGTTAATAAGTTGATCTTTCAGCATATGAGAAATCATTTATTACCCCCTTTTTGTGGCTGGAGGTATTCACCATGACAAAAAATCTTATAAAATCAGTATTGGCAATCTCGTTTCTTTTCATTTTTATCAGCCCTGTTTATGCCGAAAAAGTAACGTTTATAAAAGAATATATGTATCAGGCGAGCGAGCTTGACAGCAAACATTCAAGCAGGACGATTTCTCTTGAATTGGTAAAAAGACTTCTTCTTGAGGAATTGAAAAGAAAATGTGGTCAGATTTATTTTAGCTTTAATGCAAATGCAAGGTTTGAGCTAAAGATGAGGAAAAGATGGCTGGACAAGACGGAGTATACTCTTTTAGGTATGTGAGTATTTGGACAAACAGGTTTGACGCAGTATTTGGCCAAAGATTGCGCTTGTAAATTAATATCCCACTTCTTTCAGAAACAGCCACTGCGGTGGTACGGTCATGTTTGTTTAAACTGCTGGTGAAAAGGTAATTTTTTTGAATGAATATTGGGGATTTCCAATTCCGATTTTAGAACTCTATCTATTCTATTCAACCTCATCTCAACCTTCAAAATCCTGTTTTACCCTATCCAGCGCCGTTTTATCAGCGATCAGCTCTGCTGCTGTCAATGATAGGCATTTCGCCCCTTCCATAATGGCGTTTTTGCCGTTCTCTGTAATTGTCGCATCTGCAAATTCCCTTGTATGGATGTTTATACCCCTCCTGAGAAGTATGTGCGGATGGATTGTAGGCAAGACATGGGATACATTGCCTATGTCAGATGAGCCTGCATTTTTATCCGGAGGGAGGTCATCCTCCTGAAAACCAAGGGATTGCATCTGCCTTCTGTATATGTCTGCGAATGCCTTGTTTATCTTCATGGGCGCATTCATATCAGCGCCTTCTTCTACAACCAATTGACAGCCTGTTGCCGATGCAGCGCCTCTTGCGCAGTTTAATACCCTTTCTTTTACAGAATAAAGCTCATCTAAATCCTTTGCCCTGACATAAAAACTGGCTGAGGCCTTTTCAGGGATTATATTGGGCGCTGCGCCTCCCTCGGTTATAATGCCGTGAATCCTTACATCGCCTCTTAACTGCTGTCTCATGGCATTTATGGAATTAAAGGTCTGGATGACAGCATCAAGGGCATTTATACCCTCTTCAGGATATGCAGAGGCATGGCTTGCCTTTCCTTTGAAATGAAGATTAAGTCTGATTAGACCAAGAAAAATCCTGGATACCATCCGCTTTGAAGACGGATGCGCCATCATTGCCGCGTCAAGCCCTTCGAATACACCAGCCTTTATCATGGCAATCTTCCCTATACCAATCTCCTCCGCAGGTGTGCCAAGCACAATTATGCTTCCGCCTATCTTTGAAATCACCTTTGAAACCGCAATGGCAGCGCCGATGGACGCAACCCCTGAGATATTATGGCCGCAGCCGTGGCCTATTTCGGGGAGTGCATCCATCTCCACAAGAAGGGCAATTGCAGGCCTTCCGCTGCCAAAACCAGCGTTAAATGCGGTCTCAAGGCCGGCGATATTCTTATAAACCTTAAAACCGGATTCTTCCAATATGGAAATACAGGCAAGAGAGGTTTTATATTCTTTCAGTCCTGTTTCCGGATTACGGTAAAAATCACAGCTTAAGGAAAAAAGCCTGTCCTTAAGTCCATCAATGGTGTTTAATATCTGCGTTTTTACTTCAGTCATCTGCATAACGAAATCAGCTCCTTAATATCCTCAATTATTGCATCTGCTCCGGCCTCTTTTAGTTCCTGCCTTCCCCTGAAGCCGTAGGCAGCCCCAATGGTTATAATGCCTGCGCCTTTTCCAGCCTTAATATCTATCATACTGTCCCCTATAAATACAGTCTCTTTTGGCGAGGCATTGAGCTCTCTTAAGATTATCTCTATTGCCTCTGGCGCAGGCTTCTTATTCTGCACATCATCTCCGCCGACTATCTTCTTGAAATAATCTGAAATATTTAGCCCATCCAAAATTTTTTGCGTTAGATTTAACGGCTTATTTGTAGCCACAGCAAGTTTTTTATTCTTAAAATGCCTCAGAACATCTGCTGCGTTGGGATACAGTTTGGTCTTTACCAATAAATGCCCGCTATAATATCCCATAAATATCTCCCGCGCCTCTTTTAGAAGATTATGCTTTCCCTCCGGCAGAACCTTTTCAAGAAGCGTCTTAACACCCCAGCCTATACGCTCTTTTATTGCCTGATACGAAAGCTCTGCAAACTCCATTTGCCTGAGCGTCTTATTCACTGCCCAGGCAATATCTTCGCTTGAATCAATTAGCGTGCCGTCTAAATCAAAGATTATCAGTTCTGTCCTGAACATTCTACTCCTTTCCCTGCTTAAATCTTGCAGGGACAAGTATATTTAAAAGGTATGGCAATAAAAAAGCCTGCCCCAATGTAACATCGGGACAGGCTTCTTTAGGTTATATTATGACCTTTTTTGTTTACTCAGGCACCACATTTGCGGCCTGAGGACCTTTTGGTCCTTTTACGACATCAAACTGCACCTTCTGACCTTCTTTCAGGGTCTTAAAACCATCGCCTGAAATAGCAGTAAAGTGAACAAAGACATCTTCGCCAGACTCTTGTTCAAGAAATCCATAACCTTTGGACTCATTGAACCATTTTACTGTTCCATTTGCCATTGCACAAAACCTCCTTTCAAAAATTTTTATAAGCTATAGAGGTTTTGAGTTTCAAGGCTTAAACCCAACAAAACAAAACAAGCTACAACTTACTTAGGCTGAAACTCTACCAAGAAAATATATAAATGTCAAGGATTTAAAACTAACCGGTAAAATCCATATTTGTTTTTAGATTGATTTTAGATTTTCGTTGACGCAATGCAAGGGTTTCTGATAACCTTAACACCAATTTATGGAATCTATAGCATCAACAATCCAGGACATAGCCATACTTGCAGCGCCTATCCTTATAGCTGTAACATTTCACGAGGTTGCGCATGGCTGGATAGCAGACAGACTCGGAGACCCTACTGCAAGGCTTTTGGGGAGGCTTACATTAAATCCCATTAAACATCTTGACCCGATTGGCACCCTTGTATTTTTCCTGACACGGATGATAGGATGGGCAAAGCCAGTTCCGGTGAATCCTTTAAACTTCAGGGATCCTTTAAAGGGGATGATGTGGGTCGCCATTGCAGGCCCTGTAACAAATCTGTTTCTCGCGGCAGTAAGCGCTGCTATCTTAAGGCTTCTAATAGCATCAGGCATCCTGTTTGACCCATCCATCTCTTTTGTTATGAAGCCTGTATATATGATGATACAGATGAGCGTCATTATAAATGTCGGACTGGCTGTTTTTAATGTTATCCCAATCCCGCCGCTTGATGGAAGCAAGGTTCTAATGGGGCTTCTCTCCAGGGAGCAGGCTGAGGTCTTTGCAAGGCTTGAGCCTTATGGATTTATAATACTTATCCTTTTCATTATGACAAACATTGATCGTATGATTCTTTCCCCCATTATAGGCTTCACAGTAAGCTTACTTCTCGGAGGCATATTTTGATGGCTCATAAACGGGTTTTAAGCGGGATGAGGCCTTCGGGAAAACTCCATCTTGGCCATTTTCACGGTGTGCTTCTTAACTGGCTCAAGCTTCAAAAAGAAAATGAATGCCTTTTCTTTGTCGCTGACTGGCATGCGCTGACAACCGAATACAATAATCCTTCCAATATTCAGGATAATATAAAAGAGATGGCGCTTGACTGGCTGTCGTGCGGCATAGACCCCGACAAATCAACCATATTTCTTCAGTCTGCTGTTAAAGAACATGCAGAGCTGCATCTTTTACTCTCAATGATAACTCCGCTTTCATGGCTTGAGAGAAATCCGACATACAAGGAACAGCTTGAAGAGGTTAAGGACAAGGATTTGCACACCTATGGCTTCCTTGGCTATCCGGTCTTACAGACTGCTGATATTATCATTTATAAGGCAGATATGGTTCCAGTCGGCATTGATCAGGCGCCGCACCTTGAACTTTCCAGAGAGATTACCAGAAGGTTCAATTTCCTCTATGGAAAGATATTTCCTGAACCGCAGACACTTTTAACTGAAACACCGAAACTACTCGGCACCGACGGCAGAAAGATGAGCAAGAGCTATAATAACGCCATATTTTTATCAGACCCGCCTGATGTGATAGAAAAAAAGATTCTTCCAATGATGACAGACCCCGCAAGACAGAGACGCACAGACAAAGGCAATCCTGAGATATGCCCGGTATATTTTCTGCACAGGATTTATTCTACGTCTGAAACTATCTCATGGGTTGAACAGGGATGCAGAACTGCCGGCATCGGCTGCATAGAGTGCAAGAGGTCGCTCATCCCTTCCATTATAAAAGAACTTGAGCCGATTCAAAAAAAACGGGCAGAGCTTGAAAAAAACCCAGATATTGTGAATCAGGTTTTGACCAAAGGAAATGTAAAGGCAAAAAGGATAGCTGCGGAGACAATGGCCGGAGTAAGGAAGGCTTTGCATGTATAAAGTCAAACTTGAAATATTCGAAGGCCCGCTTGACCTTCTCCTCCATCTCATAAAGAAAAATGAGGTGGATATCTATGATATCCCTATTGCTGCTATCGCAGAGCAGTATCTGGAATACATGGATATTATGCAGACCCTCAATCTGGAGGTTGCAGGGGAATTTCTGCTTATGGCAGCAACCCTAATCCACATAAAATCCAAGATGCTTCTGCCATTTTCAGAAGAAGAAACTGAGGAAGAGGAAGAGGGCGGAGACCCAAGACAGGAACTTGTAAGGAGGCTTCTTGAATATCAGAAGTATAAAGAGGCGTCAGTCCAATTGGAGCAGATGAGGATACTTGGCAGGGATACTTTTGCAAAAGGGCTTGGGGATAGATTTGAATCCTCTCCCCAGGTTGATGAAGGCGGTCTGGTAAATCTCTCTCTTTTTGACCTTCTGGAGGCATTGAAAGATGTTCTATCAAAGGCGCCAAAAACTATCAGCTTTGATGTAACAATAGAACATATAACAATTGCAGACAGGATAAATTTTATCATGGAGCTTCTGGGCAAGGAAAAGAGCATAACATTTTTTTCCATTTTTCCATCAGAAAGCAGCAGGGCAATTATAGTTACAACATTTCTGGCAATGCTTGAATTGACCAAGATGAAAATGATAAGGATATACCAGTCTGAACAGGATGGGGTAATCAGGCTTTATGCGCCGGAAAGCAGTCAGGAGTCAACAGATACACAAGAGTTAGCAGTTAGTAGCCAGGAGTAAAACTATGGACAAAGACAGCTTAAAACCACTCATAGAAACCATTATCTTCGCTGCCGACCATCCGATAAGTTTTGAGAAACTTATGAATGTGCTTGAGGGTGAGAAAAGAGACGAGGCAAGACTTGCGTTAAATGAACTTATAAATGAATATGCCGCATCAAGCAGAGGGATTATAATTGAGGAGGTTGCGGGCGGGTATCAGATAAGGACGCGGCCCGAGTTTGCGCCGTGGCTGAGGCGGCTTTTCAAGATAGGCTTTCAAAAACTGAGCAAGGCATCCATGGAAACACTTGCGATGATTGCATATAAACAGCCTATTACAAGGATGGAGATAGAGGAGCTCCGGGGTGTTGATTCCGGCGGTGTTTTGAAAACACTCATGGATAGAAACCTAATAAAGATTATTGGCAGAAAAGAATTGCCGGGTAGGCCGGTGGTCTATGGCACTACAAAGGAATTTCTTGAGGTCTTTGATTTAAAAGACCTTGCATGTCTGCCTACATTAAAAGAGATTATTACAGCGCAGGAGGAAGAAATTGCAGGAGAGACTACAGAAGATAATAGCGCGGGCGGGGATAGCGTCCAGGCGCAAGGCAGAGGAGATGATACTGGAGGGGCTGGTCACGGTCAACCGTCAGGTGGTGACGGAACTGGGGACAAAGGCTGATCCTGAAAAGGACAGGATTACTGTTGACGGAAGGGCTCTCTCTCATGCGCAGGAAAAGAGCGAAAAGGTTTATATCCTGCTCAATAAGCCTAAGGGTTATATAAGCACGGTTTCAGACCCGCAGGGCAGGCCAACAGTCATTGACCTTGTGAAAAAGATAAAGACAAGGATATTTCCTGTCGGCAGATTAGACTATGACGCAGAAGGGGCGCTGCTCTTTACTAATGACGGCGAACTCGCCAATAAGTTAATCCATCCAAAATATCATATCCCAAAAAAATATCTGGTAAAGGTCAGCGATGCACCTGATCAAAAGGACATTGCAAAGCTTAAGAGAGGCGTTTATCTTGAAGATGGAAGGACCCTGCCTGCTGAGGCTAAATTTATAAAGGCAACAAAGACAAATTCATGGATAGAACTTACAGTCTATGAAGGGAGAAACAGGCTTGTAAAGAAGATGTGCTTTGCAATAGGCCATTCTGTGCTGAAATTACAGAGGACAGAATTTGCCGGCATAAAATTAGGCAGCCTGAAGCCGGGAGATTTCAGGACGCTTACCATGGATGAGGTTGAAAGGCTGAAAAATACAGTGTCAGAGCGTCAAAGTGTCAAAGAGTCATAGTTTTTACTCTGATGCTCTGATACTTTGACACTTAATATTTATGGTGAGAGGCAAACAACTTTCCAATACCCTGAAAAAAATATACAAGAAGCTCTTTACTGTCTTCGGCCATCAACGCTGGTGGCCTGGGGATACGCAGTTTGAGATTATAGTCGGCGCAATACTCACCCAAAATACAGCTTGGACAAATGTTGAGAAGGCAATACATAATCTAAAAGCGGCCAGGGTCTTACAGCCCAGGAAGATGCACGGATTAAGCGAGAAGGAACTTGCAAAACTTATAAGACCGGCAGGTTATTTTAATATAAAGGCAAACCGTCTCAAACATTTTCTGAATTACCTTTTTGATAATTACGGCGGCAGGCTCGACCGGATGTTCAGGAAGAGGACAGATGCCCTCCGCCGCGGGCTTCTATCAGTAAACGGCATCGGCCCTGAAACGGCAGATTCAATACTTCTGTATGCAGGCAGCCACCCCGTGTTTGTGGTGGATGCATATACAAAAAGAATCCTCTCCCGCCACATGATTATAAAAGAGGATGCAGGCTATGATGAAATCCAGAGGCTTTTCATGCAAAACCTGCCGCACAATGTAAATATGTTCAATGAATATCACGCGCTGTTTGTAAATATCGGAAAGGGATTTTGCAGAAACAGGAAGCCAATATGCAGCAGGTGTCCATTGATGTAGGACGAAGGAGTTGATTGGAATGTTTAAAAATAGCATCCTATCTAAAATACTTGGTGTAGTTATATCCATTACGATCATTGGTTTCGGAGGACTCATTTACATAGTTTTGGAGCATGAGAGGAAGAACATTCTGATTGACATGGAAATGACCAGCAGATTAACGGCAGAGCATGTATTGATTGCCCTATACAAGGATATGCTGGAGGAAAGGGCAGATATGGCGCGTCATCTTGTGGAAAATATAAAGACCATAAAGGGCGCGGAAAGGGTGCAGATAATCAGGAACAATGGCGTGGAAGAGGCATTTCAGGATTTTAAAACCCTGAATGCTGTGAAAAAAGAATACGGAGAACTCAAACCCGAGTGGATCAAAGACCATCCTGATAAAAAAGTTAATGTTGCCGTGGGCATTGATAATATAGAGTTCAAAGAGGCTGTCAGGCTTTTTAATAAAGGCAAGAAAGAGGGGATCTCTTATATTGAAGAATATAATGGAAAGCGCCTTTTTACATACCTTGCGCCGATAGAGGCAAAAACTACGTGTAAAAGATGCCATGCAGCAGTGGAGCAGGCAAGAGGTATCCTGATGGTATCCACCTCTATAGAAGATGTGTATTCGGCCATCTCGTCTAACATGGCGCGCTGGATAACATACGGCTTTTTTACGATTGCCGGCGCCTCCATATTGGTTGCCTTTGTTGTAAGAAATATTATAAGGCCGCTAAAGACAATGACATCTACCGCAAAGGAGATTGCCGATGGAAACTATAGCATCTCCATCCCTGTTTACACCAGCGATGAGGTCGGGGTTCTTTCCGAGGCTTTCAATAAAATGGCCGTTGAGATCAAGGCCAGGGTTATGGAACTCAAAATGCTTTCAGCAGCTATAGAACATAGCATAAATATTATATTTATTACAGACAATAAAGGAAATATTCAGTATGTGAATCCAATGTTTGAAAAGGTAACAGGATACACTAAAGATGAGGCAATAGGCCAGAACTCGCGGATACTCGCGTCAGAGGCAACCACAAAAGAGCAGTATGCGGATTTGTGGGGAACAATTACCGCAGAAAAGACTTGGCACGGGGTGTTTAGAAACATAAAGAAAAACGGACAACACTACTGGGTAAATGTTGTAATCATCCCTATTGAAAATGAAAAGGGGGAGATTGCCCAATTCCTTTCAGTTCAGGAGGATATTACTGAAAAGAAAAAATATGAAGAAAGGGCGCAATACCTTGCCTATTATGATGAATTGACAGGCCTTGTCAACCGCCTGCGGTTTATAGATATTATAACCGGACAGCTGTCTTATGCCAAAACCCCGGAGCAGGCCTGCATCCTCCTTTTGATTAACATAGATGAGTTCAAATATGTCAATGAAACATACGGACACAATATTGGAGACGAATTCCTGAAAGGCGTGGCCAGATTGTTAGAGAATATCTTCCGTGATATAGATGCCAAATACATAGAAAAAGCAGAGAGAAAGAGCATCGTAGGCCGTCTTGGCGGAGATGAGTTTGCGGTCTTTATGCCGTATGACGACGAAAAAGAGGCAATGGATGCGGCTCTACAAATACAGGAAAGGATGAAAGAACTTTATGATTTTATATCAATGCCTGTTCACCTGACCGCAAGCATAGGGATCGCATTTTACCCAAAACATGGAACCACAACAAAAGAACTCTTTACAAAGGTGAATGCAGCCATGTTCCATGCAAGAGAAACCGGGAAGGGCAAATATCATATCTACACTCTTGAAGACAATGACCTTGAGAAATTGCATACAAGCTTTGAGTGGGTGGGGCGCATCCAGAGGGCTATTGAAGAAGACCGGTTTACGCCATGGTTTCAGCCTATACTTGATTTGAAAAACAATAAAATATCCCATTATGAGGCCCTTGCCAGGATGCGAGACGAGGATGGGAATATCCTTCTGCCCGCGGTATTTATAGAGACAGCAGAAAGATTCGGGCTTATCGGGGTAATTGACAAGATTATTATTGAGAAGACAATGCGGCTTCAGGCAAAGACCTGGCGGCAGGGAAGGCATCTGACCTTCGCCATGAATCTTTCCGGAAAGGATTTGGGAGATGAAGAAATTATGACCTTTCTGCGCTCTAAGATAGTTGAAACAGGGGCAAAGCCGGAGTATCTGGTCTTTGAGATAACAGAAACTGCCGCGGTGCGGGACATAAATAAGGCTATCAAATTTATAAGAGACCTGAAATCCATAGGCTGCCATTTCTCCCTGGATGATTTTGGCGTTGGCTTTACATCTTTTATATATCTGAGAGAGATGGATGTTGACTATGTAAAGATAGACGGGGCATTTATAAAAAATCTGCATAAGGAATACCGTGACCAGCTTTTTGTTAAAGCCATATCAGATGTTGCAAAAGGGATGGGAATTAAAACCATTGCCGAGTTTGTGGAAAATGAGGAGATAGTAAAGTTTTTAAAAAGATTGGGCGTGGGTTATGCTCAGGGTTATGCCATAGGCAAACCAGCGCCATGGGAGGAGATAGAAAGAGGATATGCGCCTGATTCTTGATTTCAATAATTGCATGATAAATAACATTGGCCGTGAGCATGGTCTTAAGTTAGGGGATATTGATGCTTTGCAGGGCAGGGCAGTCGAGATTCATAAAAACCTTCAGGCCAGGAGAAAAACCGACATTGGTTTTTACAATCTCCCTTATGACAAAAAACTCTTTAAAGATGTCCTGCTTCTTTCAAAAGAATTGACGGATAGATTTGATAACCTTGTGGTTCTCGGCATAGGAGGCTCGTCTCTGGGAGGGAGGGCTGTGTTCAACGGCCTATGCCATCCGTATCACAACCTCCTGCCAAGAGATAAGAGAAAAGGTCTCAGGGTTTTCTTCTGCGATAATATAGACCCTGACAGCTTCAGCCCTCTTCTAAAAACCCTCAACCTCAAAAAAACAGTGTTTAATGTCATTACAAAATCCGGCGGGACAGCAGAGACCGTTGCACAGTTCCTTGTTATAAATGACCTGCTCAAAAAAAGGCTCGGCAGAAAATACAGAAATCATATTGTTATAACAACAGACCCTGTAAAGGGACCATTGAGGAAGATAGCGGCTGATGAGTGCTTTAATAGCCTTCCTGTCCCTCCGAATGTCGGCGGCAGATATTCTGTTTTTTCAGCAGCCGGCCTTTTCCCGTCTGCAATGGCAGGTGTGGATATAAAAAAACTCCTTGCAGGCGCCAGACAAATGGATGAGACGGTTGGCGCATCTGATATATGGAAAAATCCGACGTATATGTCTGCAATACTTCAATATCTTGCATATCAAAGAGGAAAAAATATATCTGTGATTATGCCATACTCCAATGCGCTCAGAGATTTTGCCGAGTGGTATATACAGCTCTGGGCAGAGAGCCTTGGCAAAAGGGTGAATTTAAAGGGCGCGGTTGTAAATGCCGGGACTACGCCGATTAAGGCCATCGGTACAACAGACCAGCATAGCCAGCTTCAGCTTTATACAGAGGGGCCTTACGACAAAATTATCACATTTATAGAGGTCAAGAAATTTGATAATAAAATACCGATACCGGAGATATATAAGGATGTGGATGGAGTTGGCTACCTTGGGGGCCATACAATGGATGAATTATTCAAGGCTGAGCAACTGGCAACCAAAATAGCCCTAACCAAAACAGGTAGAATGAACTATACCATCGCCATTCCTGAAATAACCCCATTTACAATCGGCCAGCTTCTCTTCTTTTTTGAAGTTCAGACAGCATTTGCAGGAGGCCTTTTTGAGATAAACCCCTTTGACCAGCCTGGCGTTGAAGAGGGAAAAAACCTGACATACGGGATAATGGGGAAGAGGGGTTATGAGAAAATGACAGCAGAGATTAAAGACCAGTCCAAACGCCGGGACAAACAATATATTATTGGGGAGGACAGGGGTTAAAATTGCCTTTATTATTGCCTATCACCCATCTTTTTGTTACCATTCTTTCCTATGCAAGAGATTGTCTTAAATCCCCAATCTGAAATTCCAACTCCTGACTCCGAACTCCAAAGTACGGACGAACGGCCGTTCGCCCCTACAAACTCCCTTACCCCTGCCATGAGGCAGTATCTGGAGATTAAGGAAACCTGCAGGGATGCCATCCTTTTTTTCAGGATGGGCGACTTTTATGAGATGTTCTTTGAAGACGCAAAACTTGCCTCCCGTATTTTAAATATCGCCCTTACAACAAGAGACAGAAACAGGGAAAACGCAATCCCCATGTGCGGCATCCCGTATCACGCAGCAAATAGTTATATAGCAAAACTTGTCAAAGAGGGGCACAAAGTAGCTGTGTGCGAGCAGATGGAAAATCCGAAAGAGGCAAAGGGCATTATAAAAAGAGAGGTAACAAAGGTTATAACGCCAGGGGTTGTATTGGAAGAGGAACTTTTAGACGCAAAAACCAATAATTTCATAGCATCAGTAACATGGAATGGAAATACAGGCGGGCTTTCTTATATGGATGTGACGACCGGAGAATTTAAGGTAACAGAATTTTCTGAAAAAACCGCGCTCATGGATGAGATTAAGCGCATAGAACCAAAAGAGCTGCTTATCACAGAAGAATTGGCTAATAGTAATAATTTTTCAGAGGTTTCGAAGATATTAGCTAATACGAGGGTTACGTCTCTCCGCGGCTATAATTTCAGGTATGATGATGCAGTATATGGCCTTACAGGGCATTTTCAGATTCTGTCGCTTGATGGGCTTGGATGCGATTCATTGAATGAGGGCGTAAAGGCTGTGTGGATTGTTCTTAAATATGTGAAGGAAACGCAAAAGGGGGCGCTGCCTCACATAAAGCGGCTGTCCGTCTACCATCCCCATCAGTATATGGTGATTGACTCCATGACAAAGAAAAATCTTGAGATTACAGAGACAATAAGACACGGCGCTAAAAAAGGGACGCTTCTCGGTCTTCTTGATAAAACCAAGACCGCCATGGGCGGCAGAAGGCTTAAGCATTGGCTTGAATATCCTTTAAAGGATGTTTCAGAGATAAATAGAAGACTTGACGCAGTTGAAGAATTGTCCGGAGAAAAACTTATCAGGGCGGAGGTTCAAACCTGTCTGGTAAGGGTTTATGATATGGAAAGACTCGCTGTAAGGGTTGCCCTTAATACGGCAAACCCCAGGGATTTGGTGAGTCTTAAAGATTCCCTCCTGACCATACCAAAGATAAAAAACCTCCTAAAATCTTTTAATTCAGCGCTTCTTAAAGGGATATATCATGGACTGGATGATGTAAGAGAGGCCTCTCTTCTGATAGAGGCAAGCATTGTTGACCTGCCTCCGGTTGCAGCAAGGGAAGGGGGTTTTATAAGAGACGGTTTTAATGCCGAATTGGATGAATTAAGAGACGTAATGCGGGACGGCAGGAACTGGATTACAAGATTTGAGGCAGGGGAGAAGAAAAGGTCCGGCATAAATTCCCTGAAGGTTAGATATAATAAAGTATTCGGCTATTATATAGAGATTACAAAGACAAACCTTTCACAGGCCCCTCCTGATTATATAAGGAAGCAGACACTTATAAATGCCGAGAGATTTATAACTCCTGAGTTAAAGGATTATGAGGCAAAGGTTTTGGGCGCAGAGGAGAGGATAACAGAACTTGAGCAGAGGCTTTTTAATGAAATAAGGGAAAAGGTTTCTCTTTACAGGGACAGGATCCAGGAGACCGCAAATCTTTTGGCAGGGCTTGATGTCTTGAGCGCCTTTGCCCAGCTTGCAGATGAGATGGGTTACGCAAGGCCAAAGATAAATGACGGAGACGTTATAAATATTGTGGAAGGAAGGCATCCTGTTATAGAGGCAAATAAAGAAGAGAGGTTTGTTTCAAATGACACAATGCTGGATAAAACAGACAATCAGATAATAATACTCACAGGCCCGAATATGGCAGGCAAATCCACATATATAAGGCAGGTTGCCCTTATTGTTATTATGGCCCAGATGGGCTGTTTTGTGCCGGCAAGCGATGCTCTTATAGGCGTTGTTGACAGGGTCTTTACAAGGATAGGCGCATCAGATGATATTACAAGAGGACATTCCACATTTATGGTGGAGATGAATGAAACCTCTAATATTCTTAACAATGCCACTGAAAAAAGCCTTATAATACTTGACGAGATTGGCAGAGGCACCTCCACTTATGACGGTTTGAGCATAGCATGGGCTGTTGCTGAATATATCCATGACCACCCGGCTGTAATGGCAAAGACCCTCTTTGCAACCCATTACCATGAACTCACAGAACTTTCCTTAACAAAGGAGAGGGTCAGGAATTATAATATGGCAGTTAAAGAATGGAATGACAAGGTTATATTCCTGAGAAAGGTTATTCCCGGTGGGAGCAGCAGGAGCTATGGAATTCAGGTGGCAAGGCTTGCAGGCATGCCTGAGCCTGTGATACAAAGGGCAAAGGAAATCCTGCGCAATCTTGAAAAAGGGGAATTGAATGAACTGGGCATGCCCAGACTGGCCTCATCAAGAAATATGGAGCCGCAAATCGGACAGATGAACCTATTGGGAGAAAAATATCCGTTAAAAGAAGAGCTGCGCAAGATAGATACAAACACCCTCACGCCGCTGGAGGCGCTGGTAAAATTAAGCCAATTAAAGGAAATGGCTGGAGATTAATGTTTTAGGAAATACTATACATTAGGGAGGTTAAGAGTGAAAAACATAATTGCCGGCACGAGTTACAAAATTCAGGATATTATAGAAACTGCCCTTGCCGAGGACATTGGTTCAGGCGATGTTACAACAATGGCAATAGCGGATAAAAATGATGAGGGCGCTGTAGAGATAATTGCAAAAGAAAATCTTGTTGTTGCAGGCATTCTGATTGCAGAGGCTGTATTTAAGACGATTGACAAAAAGATAGAGTTTAAACCATTTGTAACGGATGGGGATAATGTCAGGAAGGGCAAGGCTATTGCCAAAGTTTCAGGGAAACTGTCAACATTGCTCGCAGGTGAAAGGGTTGCCCTCAATTTTTTACAAAGGCTTTCCGGAATCGCAACCCTGACCCGCCTGTTTACGGATAAGATAAAAGGGTTTAATATCAAAATCCTTGATACAAGAAAAACCACGCCGGGTTTAAGGATCCTTGAAAAATATGCCGTTAGGATGGGCGGCGGGTGGAGTCACAGATTTGGCCTTTGCGACGGGGTTTTGATAAAGGATAATCATATCGCGGCAGTGGGCAGTGTAGCTGAGGCTGTGCTGCGGGCAAGGGATAATGCCCCGAAGAATATGCTGATAGAGGTTGAGACAAAAAATATAAGCGAGGTAAAAGAGGCATTGCTTGCCGGCGCTGATGTAATAATGCTTGATAATATGAAACCTGCTGCTATGAGGCAGGCTGTAAAGATTGTTGGGAAAACAGCCTTGGTTGAGGCATCGGGCGGGGTTAATCTGAAAAATATCAGGGCCATAGCAAAAACAGGGATTGATTTTATTTCCGTAGGCGCATTGACACATTCTGCAAGGGCAGTGGATATAAGCATGAAGGTGGTAAAATAACGACCCTAAATAAGCAGCAGCTATAAACCATCCGCTAAATTAGCTTGTTAGGCAGCACTTCAGAACAATCAAGTCATGCACTATTATTTTGATTCAATCAGTTTCTTCTTATCCTCAGGGATGAATATAATCGCCTCTCCCCAAGCATGTAACCCCTTATAAGGAACCGCGCTGAAGGAACCATATGCCCTGCTTCCGGAAATACTGACCCCGCCTACGGTGTGCACCGTGGGATTTTCCTTGAATCTAAAATCGACAATTGCATCCGCACCAATTTCTACAGCCTTCTTGCGCATCGCCTTGATTAAGTCATCCGTGTCATAGTGTGCTGTCCATTCAATTTCAGGTGCGTGCAATGTCCCCAACACAACATAACTCTCCTTAGGGTACTCTTTTAGAAACAATATTTGTTCAGCAGTTTTAGCTTTTTGCATTGCTGAGTATTGTTTCGCGGCTTCCATACTAACATATGGCAGTCTGTTAAATGACGCCGTATATGTGCAGCCATATATGGAGATTAGAAGCAATCCCGACACTAAGCATATTAAATAAATCTTTTTGCCCATATATTGCCTCCTTTCTGACAGGTTTGATTGTAGCAAATCTATCTCCTCGTGAATAACCAATAGGCCATTAATGAAAGAACAACAAGAATAATGACCCAGCGAAAAAAACCTTTTATTGACTCTTTTTGCATGGCCGCAAGCCTCATACTCAATTCAGGCCGAGATTTTATGTATTCTTCGACAGCATCCTTGGCCTCTTTAAGTCCGATTGCATTTGCTTCGCGCAGGAGTTTAATAGCTTTTATTTTTTGCCCTTGAGATAAGGCAGCGACAACGGACGCTGGAAGCTCTATCCCTTTATCTGTGATCATGGGGCCTCCTGAGTTTTGTGCTTCAACATTCTTTTTACCGCAACATCATTTTTGCTGATTTTAGGTTAAGTAAATAAACCTGTCAAGATAAAAACCGGTTGCCATTAATTTAACCACCTGAAAAATAAGGGGAATAATTTCCCATTGTAAATTATATCGTGTGCGATATAATTTGCAAACTGGTTATACAGAAAACCAATGAAGGTCAATAAAATCCCCATAGAACAGGTTATCCTGAGACGTTTGAAAAAAGAAACTCATTCTTATCTCTCTGGCCAGACCTTGAGTAATGCCTTTGGCCTGTCAAGGACTGCAATATGGAAGCATATACATGCAATCAAAGATATGGGCTATGATATAGAGGCAAGTCCTGCCAGGGGATACAGATTAAATATAGAGAATCTGCCTTTCAATAAAATTGAAATCTCCTCGAATCTGAAAACATCTTTTATCGGCAGGGATATTGCTTTTTATAAAGAAATAGACTCAACCAATGATACTGCCAAGGAGTTTGCCGCAAAGGGCGCAGAGGAAGGCGCGGTTACAGTAGCCGATTGTCAGAAAAAAGGCAAAGGGAGGCTTAGCAGGCGATGGGAATCACCTGCCGGCGTAAATATCTATACATCCATCATCCTGCGCCCGAATATATCTCCTATGTTTGCCCCGCAGCTTACACTTGTCTCCGCAGTTGCGGTTGCAGAGACTGTTGCAAAATTTTTAAACACCGGTTCAGGTTACAAACCTGAACCCACAGTTAAATGGCCCAATGACATCCTTATAAATTCAAAAAAGACGGCAGGCATTCTCACAGAGATGAACTCTGAGATGGACAGGATAAATTTTGTTGTTATCGGTATAGGCGTAAATGTGAATATGACTAAAAAGATGTTCCCTGAAGAATTAAGACAGATTGCAACATCATTGAAAGAAGAGACAGGAAGAGACATTTCAAGGATAGATTTTATCCAAACACTTTATCTGAATATGGAAAGATGGTATAAAGAATATATTAAAAATGGTTTCGAGCCTGTCCGCAAGGCATGGACAGACTATTTTAATATGAGAGGTAAAATGGTGAAGGTTCAACAGCTGAACAGTGTGATTGAAGGCATAGCCATCGGTATTGACAACTACGGCGCGCTTCTGCTTAAGGGAAAAGACGGAAAGGTTGCGAGAATACTCTCAGGAGATGTAACAGTATGAAAATTCATTTTACAAAGATGCATGGTTTGGGTAATGATTTTATCGTCATTGACTGCCGCAAGAAAAAGATTGCAGGGCTTTCAAGGCTGATGAAAAAACTTTCTCACCGGCAGTTTGGCATAGGCTTTGACCAGGCGCTTGTTCTGCTGCCCTCAAAAAAAGCCGACTTCAGGATGGACATCTATAATGCAGACGGCGGAAGGGTGGAGATGTGCGGCAACGGTATAAGATGTTTCGCAAAATATATCTGGGACAGAAAACTTTCCAGAAAAGATGTTCTGGAGATAGAAACCCTTGCAGGCATAATAAAACCAAAAAAGGCCGGCAGCCTTGTGCAGGTTGACATGGGGGAACCTATATTTGAAGGCAAAGATATACCTGTAAGCCTTAACGGCAGAGTCATCCAATATCCTCTGATAGTTGAGGAAAAAGAGTTTAAAATAACCTGCGTTTCTATGGGCAACCCGCACTGCATTATATTTGCAGATGATATTGATAATTTTCCTGTGGCCAAATACGGCCCGCTTATAGAAAATCACCCCTTATTCCCCAAAAGGACGAATGTGGAGTTTATACAGGTGATAAATAAAAAAAGGATTAAGATGCGGGTTTGGGAGCGGGGGAGCGGCGAGACCCTTGCCTGCGGCACAGGCGCATGCGCAGCCCTTGTGGCTGCCAATCTAAACGGCCTTGCAGGAAGAAATGTCGCCATCCACCTTGCAGGCGGAGACCTTAAGATTGAATGGTCTTTGAAAGACAATCATGTGTATATGACAGGTCCTGCGACAGAGGTATTTGAAGGTGTGGTGGAGGCATAAAATATGGCCATTGCAGCCATCTTCACCCTCCTCATTCTAATTGCCTACCTTTCTTACATTATCAGTAAAGAGAAAAAAATAAGAAAAAGGCTGGAAGGGCGGCTTTTATCTATTGAAAAAAGCGCCAGCCTTGGCAAACTTTCAGATTCCAATCATGATGCTGATACCCCTGCAGCCCCCCTCTCCCTCCAACTCACAGAGGGGGACAGGGGGAGGGTGGGGAGTGAAAAAGAGAAGGTCTATTTTGGTTCTGCCTATGAGGCAACTGATTCAATATCCGCCCAATTGGCAATGCTGAAAAAAACACTCGGCTGCCACAACTGCATGCTGTTTGACGCTGGCGAAAAAAGGCTTATCTTTATCGCCAATTCATCTGCAAATGAAGATATATGTTACGAGCTTCCCAATGAAAGCAGTGGAAGTCTTTTAAGTTGGGTAGCGGAACATAAGGTTCCTTTGCGTATTGCACATGTGAGGGATAAAAAAGGCATAAACTACTACATCAGGGATAAATGTATAGAATCTTTTTTGGCTGTTCCTGTATTTGGCAAAAAAGATGAACTCAGGGCCATCCTCTGCGCAGATAGTCAGGAAAAAGACGCCTTCAACCCTGATGCAGAAAGGCTTTTAGTCTTTGCCGGCCACAGTATCTCTGATTTTCTGGAAAATATTACAAACCTCCGCAAGATGAAAATAGAGGCGTCAGAGTTTATGGCATTTTACAGATTGAGCAAAATGTTGGCCTCTACACTTAAGCTTGACGAAATCCTTGATATTGCAGTTACATTCAGTAAAGAGATTGTTGACTATGATATGGCCATCTTCTCCCTAAAAGAAGAATCGGAAACATTAAAGGTCGCCGCGGCAAAGGGTTTCAGAGCCGCTGATATGATTAATAAAATATTTAAACCAGATGAGGGCATAATAGGATGGGTCATTAAAAACAGCAAGCCTCTCTTCTTCTCAGATTTTCAGGGAGATAAAAGAGATGCGCC
>JBBTFC010000096.1:0-2746 GCA_038042015.1 Deltaproteobacteria bacterium | reverse complement strand
CACAGGCATTTTCAGGAAATGCTGTCAAGGGAATTGGAAAGGGCGGAACGATACAATGAAAAGGTTTCCCTTCTCCTCGTTGATATAGACCATTTTAAAAAGGTCAATGACATATACGGCCATCCGGCAGGCGATAAGATATTAAAGGGGGTAGCAAAAATACTGACGTCATCCATAAGGGGTATTGATGCGGCGGCAAGATACGGAGGAGAGGAATTTGCCGTTATCCTTGTTAATACAGACGGCAGAGGGGCATTAGAGACAGCGGAGAGGATCCGCAGGGTAATGGAATACAGCAAGTTTAATATCGGCAGCGCCTCCATAAAGATAACGAGCAGTCTGGGAATTGCCGTATTCCCTGGCGACACAGGTGTAGATGGCGGCGCTCAAAGACTCCTTATCTCCAGAGCAGACAACGCCCTGTATCTGGCAAAAAAGGAGGGGAGAAACAAGGCGTATCTGTTTAAAGATGTATCAGATAGGATAATAAATATGGCTAAGCAGAGATAATACTACCTTTTCACAGCCTCTATCAAAAACCGTTTAGCCTTGCCATTTGATTTTGGACAAACAAATTCAAGCCTGTTAACTTTCAGATCATTGTCTTGAAGAACAGAAAGCATTTCCTGTAATCTTGTCATAGGATATATATAGCAGAGCCTTCCATTTACAGCCACAAGATATTTTGAAATTTTTATGAGGTCAGAAAGCGAGCAGGTAATATCCATCTTTGCGACTCTCTTTTCTCTGGATGGGCTTATTCTGCCTGATTTGTGTTTTGTATATGGAGGGTTGCTGATAACAACAGAGAATGAGTTTTTTTTGAAAAGGCTGCGATGAGTAATCTCTCTCAAATCACCTTTGACTATCTTAATTCTTGACGAGAGATTATTGAATACAACATTTCTCTTTGCAATATCCGCCAAACCTTCTTGAATCTCCATCCCGACAATATTTTGAATATGTGATTTTTGCGCAAGGATGAGAGGAATTACTCCGGAACCGGCGCCCAGGTCAATAACAGAATTATCAGGTTTTAAAGGCAGAACAAAATTGGCAAGCTGAACAGAATCATCGGAAAATCTATAGCCGTTTTTCTTCTGGATTATCCTGAACTCCCCCAATTCGTCAAGGGTTTCATCCGTATTGATTAAAGACATATTTCCTAATTCCTAATCTTCTGCCGCCTCATCCCCGCCAATCGGATTTATCACAAGGCCTGATAAAAGTTTGGGATAGAAATATGTAGACTTCTGCGGCATAACATGGCCTGCTGTCGCAACCGCCTTTACCTGTTCAATCTTTGTTGGATTCATAAGAAACGCCATCTGCCTTCCGCCCTTTAGCGCCTCTTCAATTGCCTCGTCCATCCCCTTGACATATACGATATTTTCCTGATTTTCCTGGGCCGTACTGCTTATGCCTAATATATTATTCAGGATAAGGGCATGAAGCACTGTAACATCAAGCGATTTAAAAACCTCGGAGATAGAACTTCCAAACGCCTTATCCATTATGTCTTTTCCTTTTAATGTAAGGACAAAGTATGAATCGATGCCATTTATATAAAGGCCAAAACTTGGAAGTCCTACCCCTTTTTCTTCCATTTTCTTATAAACTTCCTTTCTAACCTTTGGCTCAATCCTGCTGTCCCATTTAATCTCTTCAATATCAAAAAATGGGGAGCAGTTTACAAGAAATGACTTTGGATTAAACTTCGAAACATTGTGTACGACGCGGTGGGTAGGCATTATTGTCATTCCCTCGTCATCCATGTTGGAAAAATACATCATCACATAGTTGAATGCCTCTTTCCCTGTGTAATCATCCGTTTTTTCTCTCATCATATTCCTGTAGTTCAGGGCAGTTTCATATCTGTGGTGGCCGTCCGCTATAAAGAGCGGCTTTTGAGACATAATCTCTGTAATCTTTTTTATTATTTCAGGCCTGTCAATTCTCCAGAGTTTACTCTCAACACCATCGTCATCCGCAACATCAATAATAGGCGAACCATTTACACAGCAGTCTTCCAAAAGCCTGTTGACTATCTTTTGCGGCTCGGAATATATGGAAAATATGCAACTGAAATTTGTATGACATGCCTCCATGAGTTTGAGCCTGTCGGCTTTTGGGCCGGCAAGGGTCTTTTCATGAGGATGTATGCCGCCCTTGCCAAATTCCTCCAATTTTGCAAGCGCTATAAAACCCTTTCGTGTCTTTCGCTGCCCATCCTTCAATCTGTAGACCTGAACATAATAGTAGATGGCTGGTTTTCCATCCCTGACAAGGGTCTTCTCATCCTGCCATCTCTTAAAATCAAGAGCAGCCCTTGAATATCTGTCATTGCCAGGGGTATCGTCTGGAAACACCTTTCCAAGTATCAGCCTTATAATATTTTGCGGATGTCTCTCGTAAAGCCTGTCCTGAAATTCAGGAGAGATTACATCATAGGGCGGCGCCATCACCTTGTTTAAATCCCCCGCCTTTTTAGGATTGTAGAGTATGCCTCTAAACGGCGTTATCTTTGCCATTCATATCTCCTTTTAATAAATACAGGTTGAGGTTAAGGTTTAGGTTGAGAAAAATCTTTCTGAACCTCAGCCTCAACCTTAATCTGTCTGTTAACTATATTCATCCGGGAAACGCTTATTCATCTCGTCCCTTATAAACATTTCTATCTCGCCGGCAGTAGAAAACGCAAGGGCAGTCTCCGCTATCTCTTTTGCATCTGAATACTTAATAGACC
>JBBTFC010000095.1:0-5635 GCA_038042015.1 Deltaproteobacteria bacterium | reverse complement strand
GAGGTTCGTTTTGATTATAAAAGACTGTCTTCCGGCGTGTATGATAAACCTATAAACGATGCATGTATAAAGCACGGTATTGACCCTTTGCTTGTAAAGGCCATCATAAAGGCAGAGTCGGATTTCAACACGCAGACTGTGTCAGTAAAAGGGGCAAGGGGGTTAATGCAGCTTATGCCGGAGACTGCCGATGATATGGGTGTTGCTGATATAGATGATCCGCAAAATAATATCGACGGCGGCGTAAAATATCTTAAACGTCTTATGGGAATATTCAAATCTGATTTAAAGCTGGTAGTTGCGGCATACAATGCAGGCGAGAATGCGGTTATTAAATACAAGAGCGTCCCGCCATTTAAAGAAACCAGGCAGTATGTTAAAAAGGTGTTAAAATATTTAAATGATTATGAGCGGACTGGAGTTAAACTTGCAAAAGAGTGATGTTTTTAAGTCTGTCCAGAGACACGAGGCATGGAATCTCCCGAACGCTGTTTCGATACTGCGAATACTTACTGTCCCTGTTCTTATACTGCTCCTCCTGTCGCCTGACAAAGAGATTAGCATTATTGCAGCCGTTATATTTGCTGCCGCATCTATGACAGATTGGCTGGATGGCTATCTTGCAAGAAGGATGGCTGTAGAAACCATATTTGGCAAGTTTTTAGACCCGTTAGCTGATAAGCTGCTTATAGTTACCTGCCTTGTTATGCTTATATCATTGGGCAGGGCTCCGGCATGGATGGTTGCCCTTATAACAGGCAGAGAGATAGCGGTTACAGGACTCCGGGCTATGGCGTCTGTTGAAGGGGTTGTTATTGCGGCCGGCAGGCTTGGGAAATATAAGACAGTATTCCAGATAGCTTCTGTTGCAGCGCTGATAGTTCATTATAAATTTTTAGGGATAGATTTTCATATTGCGGGAATAGTTCTCCTCTGGATTGCCCTTGTATTTACCATCTGGTCAGCCGTGGATTACTTTGTCAGATTTTTAAGAAAATAACTGTGATATAGCATTAAGGGAGAAAAGACAACCTAAGACAAAAGATGGGTCTTACGACTAAAATGGAGCCGGCGAAGGGAATTGAACCCTTGACCTGCTGATTACGAATCAGCTGCTCTGCCCCTGAGCTACGCCGGCAGGTAAAAAACGGTCTAAATACGATTCAGATTGTGAAGTTTTTATTTAACACTTAACTTTCAACTTGTCAATGGTAACATAGGAATTAGGAATTAAAAAATATATATGGCGCAACCATCAAAATTCAAGGCTTATAAAAACATTAATTCCGCAATCCCCCAGATGGACAGGGTTCTTATTGTAGATGACGACCTTATGATCAAGGTGATGTTTGAGGATATACTTCATGCGCATGGCTATAAGACCTACCATGCCTCAAACGGCCGTGAAGCTGTGAGACTTGTGAAGGAACACACACCTGAAATAATTCTCATGGATATTGTAATGCCTGAAATGGACGGCATAGCGGCCTGCAAGGCTATACGCAGTACGACCCTGCCCATCCGCCCCTCCATCATCATGGTCTCCAGCAGAAGCGATAAAGACGCCATAGTTGAGGCTCTTGAAAAAGGGGCCGATGACTTCATAATAAAACCTGTTGATGACATGGAACTCATTGCCAGAATCCATGCGCAGTCCAGGATAAGGGACTTTTACCGGGAAATCTATGAAGATAAAAAGAATCTGGAAACCATACTTGATGTCATAAAAACTATTTGCTCAACGCTTAATACCGAGGAGGTGCTTTATACAATTGTCAAAAGGGTGGCTGATATTACCGGCGCTGGACGGTGTTCAATAGTGTTTATTGCAAAAGGGGATGTAGGCTATGTGCTTGCATCGCATGAAAGCCCAACAATAAAAGAGATTAAACTTGATTTAAACAAATATCCTGAAATAAGAGAGGCGCTCAAAAGCAAAAGACCTGTTGTTGTAGAGGATATACCAAGACACCCGCTCATGGCAGAGGTAAAGGATCTTGTAAAAGATCTTGATAAGATGAATGTGCTTATCCTGCCTATTGTATGGGAAGAAGAGGTTATCGGCACCCTTTTATTAAGAACCAGAAGGTTCGGCAAAGGTTTTACAGAAAAAGATATAAATCTCTGCCAGATAATAGCGCAATCAGCATGTCATGCAATTAAAAATGCCAGATTATTTGAAGAGGTCTCAAAAGAAAAAGAGGATATGAAGACACTGGCCATAACCGACAGCCTGACCGAGGTATACAACCATAATTTCTTTTATACAAGATTAGAGGAGGAATTCAACAGGGCGGTCAGATACGAAACACCAATCTCGCTGATAATGATGGATATAGATGATTTCAAGAGGATAAATGACACCTACGGACATAGAACAGGAGACCATGTTTTGAAAGAAATTGCCAATATGATTAAAATGCTTGTAAGAAAAACCGATATAGTTGCAAGGTATGGCGGAGAGGAGTTCTCCGTTATACTTCCGCATACAAATATAGATGGGGCAGAAGAAGAGGCTGAGAGGATAAGAGAAGCCATCTCAAGCCATGCATACGCAAATTTGACTAAGGAAACAATGACAATGAGCTTTGGCGTAGCTTCTTATCCAAGCGGGAAAACAATAATGAATGCCGGAGACTTTGTTAATCTTGCCGATACCGCCCTTTATGAAGCAAAAAGGAGCGGTAAAAATAGGGTCGTGGCATTGGGACGGAAATAAAACAGGCTTAATTGCCTTTCCCTGAAACCTTTATAGCGCAAAGACTTCCGCACATAGTGCAGACCTCTTTATCAGACGGCGGACTGGATTCCCTTAAAAGCCTTGCCCTCTCAGGATCAATAGAAAGCCTTATCTGCTCATCCCAATTTAATGCCTTCCTTGCCTTTGCCATCTGGATATCCCTGTCCATTGCGCCCTTTACCCCTTTTGCAATATCCGCTGCATGGGCTGCGATCCTTGACGCAATAACCCCTTCCCTTACATCATCTACTGTTGGAAGCCTCAAATGCTCTGACGGAGTCACATAACAGAGAAAATCCGCGCCTGCAGCGCCTGCAATTGCGCCCCCTATAGCAGATGTGATGTGGTCATAGCCTGGCGCTATATCCGTGACAAGAGGGCCAAGCACATAAAAAGGCGCGCCGTGGCAGAGTCTTTTCTGCAAGAGGATATTCGCCTCTATCTGATTTAGAGGCATATGACCAGGTCCCTCTATCATAACCTGCACCCCTTCAGATACAGCTTGTTGAGCCAGTTCCCCAAGGGTTACAAGCTCTTCAATCTGTCCCCTGTCAGTTGCATCGGCAAGACATCCCGGCCTGAGTCCGTCGCCGAGGCTTAAAACCATATCATATTCCTTTGCAATCCTTAAAAGCCTGTCATAATTTTCAAACAAAGGGTTTTCTTTTTTATTGAAGTTTATCCACTCTGCTGTCAGCGCGCCGCCGCGGCTGACAACGTCCATTATCCTCCCCTCATGCTTAATCCTCTCAAGAGTCTGCATGGTCACACCGCAGTGAACGGTGATAAAATCAACGCCATCCTCTGCGTGCTTTTCAATGACATCAAAAATCTCATCTGCCTCCAATTCCACAAAAGATTTGCCTTTCTTTACGGCCTCCAAAGCTGCCTGATATATCGGCACGGTGCCGATTGGCACAGGAGACTCCCTTATAACAGCCCTTCTTATTTCATCTATCTCTCCGCCTGTTGAAAGATCCATAACAGCATCCGCCCCTGCCTCTACGGCTGTATGGAGTTTTTTAAGCTCTTCTTCAAGGCTTGCCCTGTCCTGAGATGTTCCGATATTGGCGTTTATCTTTGTCCTGAGCCCCTTGCCTATCGCAAGCGGTTCAATGGATTTGCGCTTTCTGTTTTTAGTTATGATTACAGTCCCATCCATAATGGATGAGCGGATATATCCAGGTTCCACTCCTTCTTTGAGCGCTGCCTGTTTCATCTCGTTTGTTATTATACCCTTCCGGGCCTGTTCTAATTGTGTCATATTATCTCCCTCAATATTTCCTTCACTGCCTTCTCCGGTTCTTTTGTTCCTATCACCGCTGATATTACTGCCGCTCCGTCAGCGCCTGCCGCCATAACATCTTTTACATTGTCTTTCTTTATCCCGCCTATTGCAAAAACAGGGATATTTATTTCCTTCCTCACCCTTTTAATTGCTTCAACTCCCAATGGCTCTCCGTAATTTGCCTTTGACGGCATATAAAATATCGGACCAAGGGTTATGAAATCAGCGCCTTCGCCCTCTGCTTTTTTTGCCTCATTCAGAGAATGGGTTGAAACGCCAATAGCCGTTTCCGGAAATATCCTTTTTGAATCTCTTGCTGAAAAACCATTCTGTCCGAGATGTACGCCATCTGCATCAACCGCCATAGCAATATCAACCCTGTCGTTTATAAAAAGCCTTGCGCCATACTGCCGTGTCAGACTTCTAAGAGCCTGCGCCAATTCAAATAATTCCTTTGCGCTTAAATCTTTTTCCCGCAACTGTACGGCCTTTATACCGCCCTTTAATGCCTCTTCTACAACTGTTGTCAGCGGCTTCCCGCACGTCCGGTGTCTGTCGGTTATGAGATAAAGATTAAAATCAAGCATACTATTATTTCTTCCAGAGTCTCCCTTTCAGTATAGCAATAAGCGCCGCAACGGCCAGTGTCAGACTCACTACCTGCGCTGCCCTGATCGGTCCCATCATAAGGCTGTCTGCCCTGAAACTTTCCACTACAAAGCGGCCCAGCGAATAGAGCATGAGATATGTGGCAAAGATAAAGCCATCCTTGTGATCACGTTTTCTCAAAATAAACCAGAAAAATAAAAATATAGAAATATTGATTGTCATCTCATAGAGCATTGTCGGATGCAAAGGGATGTTTGGAAATTCTCTGCCTGCAATGCTTTCCGGCGGGAATACTATGCCCCATGGCATGGCGGTCGGTCTTCCATGCGCGTCGCCGTTCATAAAGTTTCCGAACCTGCCGAATGCCTGGCCAAGTATCAAGGCAGGCGCAACTGAGTCCGCCATACTCCAGAATGATATGCCTCTTCGTTTCAGATATAGATATGCAATAAGGATTCCGCCTATAAGACCGCCGTGTATCGCAAGGCCTCCGTGCCACACAGCAGGGACCTCCCTTAAATTTGCGGAATAATAATCCCAGTTAAACGCAACATAATAAATCCTTGCGCCAATAATCCCGCCAAGCGCTGAACAGAGGACGAAATTCATCACATCATCTTCTGTCAATTTAATGCCTTTACGTCTGACCTCTCTTTTTATGAGAAAGCTGCCGACCAGAATAGCAATCACATACATGAGGCCGTAAAATCGTATCTGGATCGGACCATATTGAAAAAGTATCGGATGCAATACAACCTCCCTCCAATTTTAGATTATTCCTTCTATCGGACTTGATGCTGTTCCATAGAGTTTTTTTTGTATTCTGCCTGCCTCGTATGCAAGCCTTCCTGCCTCAATAGCAAGTTTCATGGCCCTTGCCATTTTTACAGGGTCTTTAGCGCCTGCAATGCCGGTATTCATTAAAAGACCGTCGCATCCAAGTTCCATTGCAATTGCGGCATCCGATGCCGTGCCGACACCGGCGTCCACAATCACCG
>JBBTFC010000094.1:0-10417 GCA_038042015.1 Deltaproteobacteria bacterium | reverse complement strand
GGCATAGGGAACACGCTCTTACAAACCCCTCTGCAAATTTGGGATTGCTGGCAAAATGCAGATGCACATAGCTTGTGAGGGTGTTTTTGTAGAGATAACCCTCAAATCCCCCCTTGCCCCCCTTTTCTAAAGGGGGGATGGGGGGATTACATGTGAAACATCTTTTTATTTTCTTAGACGGTTCGTCTATTTCAGAATAATGATATTCGTGTCCGCGGATTTTTTGTCCCTTTTTCAAAAACGGACATTCATCAACTGCCTTCACCTCCCTGTAACCAAGCGATTTTCTTTTTTCAAGCATCCTTGAAATCCAAGGAAATACCCCAACCATTTCATATTTTTCCCCTTTAAAATTCTTCAAACCTTTTCCAAGATACATAAGACCGCCGCATTCAGCATAAACCGGCATACCTCTTTCCGCAAAGTCTTTTATCGCCTTTCGCATTGGCTTGTTGGTTTCAAGCCTTTTTGCATAAAGCTCAGGATACCCGCCGCCGAGGTATATGCCATTGATATTTCCTGGCAGCCTCTTATCTTTTAAAGGACTAAAAGAAACAAGCTCGGCGCCAAGTTGTTTAAATATATCCAGATTTTCCTGATAATAGAAACAAAAGGCATTGTCCCTGGCAACAGCGATACGAGTGGTAGGTGGCGAGTGGTCAGTGGTCAGTGAAAGAGTTAATTTTTGAATTCTGTATTGTGAACTCAATTTTAATATCTCATCAATGTTTATAAATCTCTCTGATAGTTTTACCAATCTTTTTCTGATCACTGTCCACTGATCACCGTCCACTGCTTCATCCGCCATCTCAAGCCCCAAATGCCTTTCAGGCAGGATTATCTCTTCATCGCGTGGAATATAGCCCAGCGCCCTCGCCTTACATTTTGCCTCCACTGCGTCTTTAAGCATCTTGTAGTGCCTGACACTGCCCACCCTGTTAAATATAACACCTGCAATCTTTACCCCTGGGTCAAATCTTTCATACCCGTAAACCAATGCGCCCGCGCTCCTTGCCATGCTTCTTGCGTCAACAATTAGGATTACAGGGAGTTTTAAAATCTTTGCAATATGCGCAGTGCTTCCCTGTTCATCCCTGCCGTCCTTTCCGTCAAAAAGTCCCATCACACCTTCAATAATCCCAATATCAGCGCCCTGCATTGCCCTTGTAAATGTGCTTTTAACAGCATCAATGCCCATCATCCATGTATCAAGGTTGTAGGACGGTCTTCCGCAAACTAACCTGTGGTAAGACGGGTCAATATAATCCGGCCCAACCTTGAAAGGCTGAACAGTCATGCCTCTTTTTTGAAGCAATGCCATAAGGCCAACGGCAATGGTGGTTTTGCCGGCGCCGCTGTGAGTCCCTGCTATTATAATCCCTTTCATACCCCGCCTGCCTGCGTCCCTGTTTTTAACATCCGCATTGCCTTATCCAATTGGGCATGACTGCCAAGCAAAACCAGCACATCTCCTGCATGTATTGTAATATCTGCGGATAAACTTGTAACAGCCTTGCTGCCCCTGACAATGGCAATGATAGTTGTACCTGTCTTTTTCCTCAAATCCAACTCAGAAAGGGTTTTATCTGCTGCCTGAGAATCTTCTGTTATAAGAAAAGTAGAGGTTATGCTGGCTGCAAAAAGGCTGGTTAACTCCATCAGTCTTTCCTTTGACAGAGACATGCCCCTCAGCATTGCATACCCTTCATGCCTGATAAGGTCTATCTGGTTTTGTATGATATTTGTGGGGATATGGTATTCTTCCAAAACCCGGGCGAATATCTCGACTGATGTCTCAAATTCCTCTGATATTACCTGATTTGCGCCGAGCTTGTATAAGGCATCAACCTCTCCCGTGTATCTGGTTCTCGCAATGGCATGGACAGAAGGGTTTATATCCTTTGCCGCTTTCAGCGCCATCCTTGTTGCAACAGGGTCTGAAACGGCAAACACAATAACCCTCGCCCTTTTAACAGCTGCCTTTTTCAATATCTCAGGGTGGCTTATGTCGCCAAAGAGCGCCCTATGGCCTTTTTTCTTGGCCTTGCTGATTCTATCTGTATTCATGTCCAGAATAATATATTCTATACCTGTGGCCTTTAATACGTTTGCTGTATTTTGTCCGTTCAGGCCGTAACCGGCAATAATCACATGGTTGGAAAGCCCCTTTGGAGCCGTCTCAGCAGAAGACATTTCCTTTGCCCCGAATATATGCGCAAGCTGCAAAGCAATCCTCTGGCTCTTTTCAAACAGGAGCGGTATGGCAAGCATTGTCAGTATGGATGCGGCAATGAATGTCTGATACATATCTTTTGAGAGAAGGCCGTATTCTTCGCCTGCTTTCATAAGAACAAAAGAAAACTCGCCTATATTGGAAAGACCTATGCCGACAATTATGGCAAGACGCAATGGGTATCTAAGTATCTGGCCAATGCCTATAATAACCAATATCTTTAGTATGATAATTGCGCAGGCCATTGGAAAGATATACGGCAGATGGTACAGAAAATAATTAAATTCAAGAAGCATGCCTATGGATATAAAGAAGAGACTTGAAAAAACATCCCTGAAAGGCAGCACCTCTGCCACTATCTGATGGCTGTATTCGGATTCTGAGATTACAAGCCCGGCAATAAATGCGCCGATAGCCAGAGACAGACCAACCCTTGATGTAAGCCATGCGATCCCAAGACACAGAAATAAGGCCGTTATGATAAATATCTCTCTATTTCGTAATTTTACAACCTGATATAGTATCCTCGGCACAAGGATATAGGCAGCCGTGAGGATTGCAGCCACAGCCAGGCCGGCTGTCAATATGCTTTTTGCGACAAGAAAAGCGGTTATGCCCTCAACTTTTCCAATATGCTGAAGCAAAATGACCATGGGAACAACGGCAATGTCCTGGACAATTACTATGCCCATACAAAGCCGGCCATGAGAGGAATCTATTTCACCTCTGTCGCTCAGGATCTTGAGTATTATAGCAGTGCTGCTCTGCGCTATTATAAATCCGAAAAGCATGGCCTGCGGTAAAGGCTCTTTAAATATCCCTGCAATAATAATTACAATGGCAGTTGTAAATATTATCTGAAGCCCGCCACCGATAACAGCCTCCCTGCCGACATTTCTGAGTTTTGCAAAGGAAAGCTCAAGGCCGATGGTAAAAAGGAGCATAACAACACCAATCTGGGCAAGGTTCTCTACAGTGCCTGCCTCGGTAATCAGCCCAAAACCATGCGGGCCGATAATGACGCCTGTAGCAAGAAAGCCGACAATGGTCGGCATGCCAAAACGGTGGAAAATAAAAATAATAGGGACAGACACGCCCATCAGTATTATGATGTCTCTGAGTAAAGGAAGGCCTTCCATAGAAAAAATAGTAACCTCCGCTGCGGCGTTATGTCAATCAATTTTCTCAAAATACATTTGCATTTTTGGGACAATTAAGGTAAAAGTCAGATTATATGAAAGACGAAATAATCCTTCCTCTTCTGGAAGAGGCTGCGGAAAAACTCACCATAAAGGTCTCTTATGATGATTTGAGAAAAGGCGAGGTAAACACACCCGGCGGCTCTTGTGTGCTGAAGGGTGAAAGGCGTATTATTATCCATAAAAAACTCTATACCAGCGAAAAGGTTGATATTTTAATGGAGCTTCTATCAGAGATGGATTTTGAGGGCATACATCTGCCGGTGGAAATAAGAGAAAGGCTGGATAAGATAAAGGCAAAGAATAAAAACTCGCCTGTATCCGCTCAGGAACCAACTTCGGAAACCTCTTAAAAGAATTATCAGGATGCGAAGAATAATAACCCTACTCACAGACTTTGGCACAGAGGACAGCTATGTCAGTGCAATGAAGGGTGTTATCATCTCCATTAACCCAGATACAACCATAATTGATATATCCCACCAAATCCCGCCTCAAGATATAATGGCAGGGGCATTAATCTTATCGCAGGCAGCGCCTTTCTTTCCAAAAGGCACAATCCATATAGCAGTGGTTGACCCAGACGTTGGCGGAAAGAGAAAACCGATACTTATTGAAACAGACAGATATTTCTTTGTCGGACCAGACAATGGTATCTTTAGCATTGTCCTGCAAAGAGAAAAGATTAAGCAAAAAATCCATCTTACCAATAAGGATTATTTTCTTAGACATATAAGCTCAACATTCCACGGCAGGGATATATTTTCACCTATTGCAGCATATCTCTCTCTCGGCATTGAGCCGGCTGTGTTAGGCAAGAAGATAAAGGAAATAAAAGAATTGGAATTTAAAAAACCCTATGCAAAAAACGGGAGGATTATAGGCCAGATAATCCACATTGACAGGTTCGGGAATCTGATTACAAATATAGATGAAGGATTATTAAAGAGGGTATTTAAAAATAAGGCATTTGAGATAAAGATAGGTGGCAATATTATAAAAAGGCTTATTCCCTCATATTCGTATGCAAAAAAAGATGAGATAATAACCCTCATAGGAAGCAGCGGACTTCTGGAGATAGCAAAGAGGGATGCTGACGCACGGCAAGAGTTAGGGGCTGAGAAAGGGGATAGGGTGGAGGTTAGATTGAGAGATACGGCGTTTTAAGGGATAGACGCAATAATTGTGGATATGAAGTAGTTAGCCGCAATTTTGGCGTCACCGAATTGACCACGGAGAAACAATGATCGGTATAGACGACATCTTGTTGACGGTTGCGCCCGATGCTGTGAGGGGCATCGCCAAAGCCATTCCTAATGCTATCAACAAGGCAAGGTTCAAGACTTTTTTCGGGCGTGAATCAATCGGGCGCAACCTATTTCTTGTTCGACCGATGGAAAGAGCTTAACAAGAGGTTCAAACAGGAGAAGAATTTCTGTCTAATAATTGAAGTCGATGTCGGTTCGGATGAATCGGCACGAGAAGTTTTCAGTTATTTACCCTGAACGCCAAAACGGCGGCTAACTTGATAATAATCCTTTTCAACTTTTGAGGTATAAATGAAATTTACCTATGACTTTGCCGAAGTTAACAACAATGTCCCGATGATTGAGTTTTTGGATAGCTTATTTGTCAAAGAACGTGCTAAAATACTTGCCTACATTGAGAAGCTCGTAGAATTGAAGAATAGCGGGATACAGCCTAAAGAGAATTTATCCAAACATCTGGAGGACGGCATATTTGAACTTAGGGTGAGCTTTGAAAACAGGATTTCAAGGAGCTTTTATTTCTATGAGTCTGACAAGAGGATTATCTTCACTCATGGTTTCGTAAAAAAGGAACAAAAGACCCCGAAAAATGAGATTGAGAAAGCAAAATCTATCAGAAAATTATGGAGAGGTGAAAAATGAGCATCGCAGAGAAATATCTTAAAAAACAGTTTTCTTCTGAGGAATTCAAGCGTTCGTTTTTGGAGGAAAAGGTTAAGCTGGATATCGAATACCGCTTAGAGGAACTCAAAAGGGATATCCAGACCTGCAAGAGCCCTGAAGAGCTTATCAAGAAGGTTGACTCTATAGAACAATATGTCATGTCTGTGTAAATGCAAATTACTGCCTGCAAACCGTTACACAAGGAAAATAAAAATTGAAAACTCTTTTTTCCCAAAAACTTGAGCTCGTCTGCCCTGCAGGAAATCTACCTTCTTTAAAGGCTGCTATTGATAATGGCGCTGATGTGGTTTATACAGGCTTTAACGACGCCACTAATGCCCGCAATTTTGAAGGACTGAACTTTACCATTGACGAATTGAGGGAGGGCATTGATTACGTCCATACAAAGGGAAAGAAGGTCTATCTTGCTGTAAACACATTTCCGCAGATGGATACATATCGTCAGTGGTATAAATCTGTGGACAATGCGGTCAAACTCAATAGCGATGCCATCATCCTTGCAAACCTTGGAATTCTTAAATACGCAAGGGATAAATATCCTGATATAAATATTCATTTAAGTGTTCAGGCAAGCTCATCAAACTACGAATCTATAAATTTTTATAAAAAACACTTTGGCATTAAAAGGCTGGTCCTGCCGAGGGTTCTTACAGTAGATGAAATGAAGGATTTAAAAAGCAAGACCGATGTTGAGCTTGAGGTTTTTGTCCTTGGCGGGCTTTGCATAAATATAGAGGGGAGGTGCTATCTTTCAAGTTTCGTTACAGGCGCATCCACCAATACAGAGGGCGCATGTTCGCCGTCGAGGTTTGTAAGATTCATAAACGAGGGCGGAAAGCTCAGGATTACCTTGAATGATGTTGTTTTAAACGAGCTGGGCCCTGGAGAGACATCGCCTTATCCCACCTGTTGTAAAGGCCGGTATATTAATGAGCGCGGCGAATATGTCTACGCATTTGAAGAACCGGAGTCGCTGAATGTCCTTGAACTCATCCCAAGGCTTGCAGCCGCAGGCATAGACGCCCTCAAGATTGAAGGCCGGCAGAGGACAAAGGCATACGTGGCCGGCATGACAAGGGTTTTGCGCGAGGCAGTGGATTCATATTATGCAGACCCCGCTAATTTCAAGGTGAAACAGGAATGGCTTGAAAAAACAAATTCCACCTTTGAGGGAAGCAAGCCGACATTGGGATGTTATTTAGAGAAGTAGAACAATCTATAAGTCAGATATTAAAAAATTAAGAAAGATGATAAATGCCTATCAGTAAAAGACATCCAATTCTTATTTTTGTAATGGTGTTAATTGCAGGATGCGCATCCACCCCGCCTCAGGGTTATTATTCAAAGCAAGGGACTCAAAGAGCTTATCAGATTGACGGCAAGTGGTATTCTCCTGTTGATTCGGCAAACGGATATGAAGAGGAGGGGATTGCATCGTGGTATGGCAGAGACTTTCACGGCAAAAAAACCTCCAATGGAGAAATCTACGACATGTATGCCATGACCGCTGCCCACAAAACCCTTCCCATAGGCACTTATGTAAAGGTCACAAGACTTGATAACGGCAAAGAGGCAATTGTAAGGATAAATGACCGAGGGCCTTTTGTAAAAGGGAGAATTATAGACCTTTCCTATAAGGCCGCCTCTGAGTTAGGCATTGCAGACAGCGGCACTGCTAAAGTGGAGATAACTGCTCTGGGAGACACTGTTGGCGATAAACTGGTAACAAGGGACTATCAGAAAGGGAGCTTCCTCGTCCAGGTTGGCGCATTCACGGTAAAGTCAAATGCAGCGAGGTTAAGGGACAGCCTCTTACAGCGCTATAGCAATGTTTCAATAACCACATACGATAGAGGTGATACGGTTTTTTACAGAGTCAGGGTTGGCGGCGCAAACAATTTAAAGGAGGCCGAAAGGCTTAAAGGCAGGATAGAAACAGATGGAATGGAATCTCCATTCGTAGTTGCGGATTAAAGATGGCGGAAACAATTACCTCTCCACCATCTTCCTCAAAATGCCAAGATTTTTTCTGTCATTTTTCATATCCTTATCCTTCGGCGTTTCTATAATCTTTGGAATATCTGCAAATCTTTTGTCATTCATAAGAAGACGAAAGGGCAGTTGCCCGAGTGCGCCCTTGCCGATATGCTCATGCCTGTCAACGCGGCTGCCAAGCCCCTTTTTGCAGTCATTCACATGAAAACAGACCAACTTGTCAATGCCGACAATCCTGTCAAACTCTTTCATCACATCAGCATAACCTTCAGCAGTAGAGATATCATACCCTGCTGCAAAGATATGGCAAGTGTCGAGGCATACCTTGATTCTGTCATTCTCCTTAACACCGTTTATAATGCGGGATAGATGCTCAAACCGATAACCGATACTCGTCCCCTGCCCTGCTGTTGTCTCCATGGCTATACCAACCGGCCATTCGTCGGTTTTTTCTAATATAACATTGAGGGAATTTACAATATTGTTTATCCCTTCATCTTCACTTATGCCGAGATGCGCTCCGGGATGCATGATGATATAAGGGATAGACAATATTCTACAACGTTCCATTTCAGCAATGAGCGCATTGATGGATTTGGTGCGAAGTGCGGGGCTGCCTGATGCCAGATTTATAAGGTATGAATCGTGGGCAAATATTTTTGATATACTGCTCTTTTTTCTCAGAGAGAGAAAGCGGTCTATCTCCTCTTCTTCAAAGACTTTTCCCTTCCACTGGTTTGCATTCTTTGTAAAAAGCTGGATTGCTGTGCAGGAAAGCCTCTCCCCTTGCTCTAAGGCCTTATACAATCCGCCTGCAATAGACATATGTGCGCCAAGGAGCATACTATTAAAATATCACTCAAATATTATTTCCTTTATATTTTTTGCCGTAATCTTGTATGTTCCAAATGTAGTTGTTCCATAAAATCTCGATTCATCATCAAATGTAATGGCAACGACATCTCCATTACGGAGGGTTATCTGGGTGTCTCTCTTGCCGCTGCCGGACTCGCCGATAAATACTACCTTCTTTACCTTTTCAAATGGAATGCTGACAGAGCCCTTGCCCCTGAACCCCACAAAAAACAACTGACCTTCCCAGCTGACAAACCTGCATTTTGTAGATATCCCCTGGTCATCTATGACCGTTGCAGAAAAATCAATCTCTGGTTTCGGGATTTCACTCTCAGGGGTCTTGCCCATGCCGGCAAAGACAACCCATCCGGCTATCAGCAGCAAAACAATCAGCAACCTCTTCATCTTACACCTCCTATGTCTAACTGCAGCCTGCAAACCTAAAGTTTTCTATACAATAAGACGGGGCATCTTTTCAACAATTCTGGAACAGTATTTCAATGGTGGGCGGTACTGGATTTGAACCAGTGACTTCCACCGTGTGAAGGTGACACTCTGCCGCTGAGTTAACCGCCCATATATAAAGTTATAAGGTGCAAGTTTAAGCTTTTAAAATGGTATAGAAAGAATATCGGTAAGTCAAGAAAAAGGTGCTTAAACTTGGATATTGCATCTTCATCTTTCACTAATCGGCGCATATTTTTGACTGCGTAGTCCTATATACTTCTGGTCAGGCCTGTAAATCTTGTTTGTCTTTAGCTGTTCAAGCCAGTGGCTAAGCCAGCCTGCAACCCTGCCCATTGCAAATATGGGCGTGAAAAGATCTGTCGGCATACCTATCTCCTGAAGCACTATGCCTGAATAAAAGTCAACATTTGGATAAAGTTTTTTAGCGGCAAGTTTTTCATTCACTACTTTTTCAACCTCTTCTGCTATTTCCAATATCTTTCCCCTGCCCGTGTTATTCTTAAAAAGTTTGTGCGCGTATGATTGCAGAAATGTTGCCCTCGGGTCTTTTGTCTTATAGACCCTGTGGCCTACGCCCATTATCTTCTCGTGTCTTTCAATCATCCCCTCTATATACGGCCGTGCATTTCCCTTTGCGCCTATCTCCTTAAACATGCGCACCACCTCTTCATTGGCCCCGCCGTGCAAAGGCCCGCTGAGCGTCCCGATAGCTGACGACACAACAGTATATGGGTCCGCAAGTGTTGATCCCACAACCCTTGCGCTGAATGTTGAGGCATTCATGGTATGGTCTGCATGAAGTATAAGCATTGCATCAATGATTTTTTCTGTAAAGGCGTCCGGCGCCTTCTCAAAGAGCATGTAGTAAAAATTTGCGGCAAATGAAAGGTCATTATTCGGCTGAATCGGCGCATCTCCGCGCCTCAGCCTTTCGCAGGCAGCAACTATAGTGGGCATCTTTGCGATAAGCCTTACAACAGACCAGTAACGGGTATCCTCGTTCATTACATCTCTTGCAGGATAATATATGCCCATGGCAGCCACTACAGACTGGAGATATTCCATCGGGTGGCCATTTTCCGGCAGAAACTCTATCATCCTGAGAATCTTTACCTTTAAGCGGGTGTGGTAGGTTATATCATCCTTGAATTTTTTGTATTCAGATTTCGTAGGCAGTTTGCCAAAAAGCAGAAGATAAACCACTTCAAGGAATGTGCTGTTTTCTGCAAGAACTTCAACCGGTATGCCGCGGTATTCGAGTATCCCCTTTTCGCCGTCAACATAGCTTATTGCAGATTCTGCGGCAGGGATGCCTGCAAGGCCCGGAACAACCCCCATCTGTTTTTCTTCCATAGTTTTCTCTCCTTTCAAGTCTGATACATCGGCTGGCGATATTTGTAAATATACGCTTTAAAAATCTTTTATGTCAAGGGTTATATAGGCTTGTGTACAATTCCTCTGGCCATTGACCAGCTTGTTTTAGTATGGTATTTAAACGATATAAGCGCAATGACAGAAACTTTAAACTGCGGATTTGAATTTGTGGTATTAGAGATAATATGGATTATTCTATTGCCCCCGGATGGAAATGGATTGCTGACAAAGAAGCGGCCAGATTATGCGAAAGACTGCACATGCCGCCGCAATGCAGGCTGCTCCTCTTGTCAGACGGCTCTTTGACAAATTTTCTGGAGGCGCTGAGCGGATCTACTGTT
>JBBTFC010000093.1:0-8128 GCA_038042015.1 Deltaproteobacteria bacterium | reverse complement strand
CAGTATCCGAACTATATTCGCCTGCAGGCAGGAGTTTATTCAAGGCATCCGGAAAGGTAAATGTTGCTTCGTCTTTTTTCCTATACTGTTTCAGTTTTATATTGAGCTCCCATTTCCCTTCCCTCTTAATATTAAGGTTTGAGACAACATAAACCCCGTGTCCCTTTTCTGTTACGACAGGGGATTCCTTCATATCTTGATAGCTGATTTTTATGTCAGCAATTTTAACATCATCGTCATTCTTGTCGTGGACTACAATGCCAATCACACCTTTGCCTATTTTGTACTCCTTATCATCAAGCAGGACCTCAATGCTGAACTCTTCCTTCTCTGTAATCCTGAAAAGGCTTTCATTGAAATGTTTTGTAAATTTTGCCTTTCCAGCGCCTGCCTTTTCTACCGGATCATGCGCACAGACATTATTGATAAAAGCATGGAAAAATATTATCATGAAAATGGAAATAATGTATTTTCTCATCACAGTTCTCCTTTTAAAAATCCAGATATCCTTAGCGGCAGGCAATTAACAAATATTTATTGTAAATAATGTTATCAAATCTGATAGTATAAATCTATGAAAATAAAAATGGGGCCGGTAACGCTTTTTACGATTAAACAAAAGCGAGGATAACGATATGCATAAAAATATAAATATAAACATACACCATATTACGCGGGTTGAGGGACACGGCAATATTGTAATAGACATAAAAAAGGGCGTCATAAAAGAACTCCGTTTTGATATTATAGAGTCCCCGCGGTTTTATGAGGCAATGCTCAGGGGAAGGAGGTATGACGAGGCGCAGCACATTATGTCCAGAATATGCGGGATATGCGCTGTAAGCCATACCCTCGCCTCAGTAAAGGCGATTGAATCTGCTATGGATATTGAAATAACAAACCAGTCCGCGCTTTTGAGAAAACTTGCGTTCCACGGCGAAACAATCCAGAGCCATATACTCCACCTCTATTTTCTTATACTGCCGGACTTCTTCAATGCAGGAAGTATAGTCCCTCTTGCCAAAAGCCATCCTGAGATAGTTACACGCGGCCTTAGGCTTAAAAAACTTGCCAATAAAATATGCGAGGTTGTTGCGGGAAGGCATATACACCCTATATCATTCGTACCGGGCGGTGTTGCCCATATCCCGAAAAAGGGCGAGCTGAAAGAGCTAAAGAAAGGGCTTGAGGAATCATTTGAAGACCTGAGTGCAACCCTTGATATGTTTAAAAGCTTTGAGATACCCCAATATTCCAAAAAAAGAGAATATATCTCGCTTAAGGAAGACAGCGGATACGCATTTTACAGCGGAAATATATCTTCCAGCCTAGGATACACTGCAAAACCAGGCGACTACAGAAAGGTCCTAAAGGAAAATATAGCCCCGCAATCCACTGCAAAACATGCCAGAAGCAGAAAAGGCATCTTCATGGTTGGTGCGCTTGCAAGGGCGTGCAATAATTTCACTAAACTCTCCCCTGCGGCAAAAAAAGCAGCCAAGAAGCTTGGCCTATCGCCTGATACACACAACCCGTTTATGAACAATATCGCACAGCTTGTGGAAACATTCCATTGCGCAGAGGATGCAATAAAGATAATTGATAAACTCCTGTCAGGCAGCCTCAAAAAAGAGGAATTAACTCCCCCCAGCCCCCTCTTTAAAAAGAGGGGGGGAGGCAGGGGCGCAGCCGTTGTTGAGGCGCCGAGAGGCTCCCTCTATCATGAATACACAATCAATAAGGACGGGATTGTGGAAGACGCAAACTGCATTATCCCAACAGCCCAAAACCTTGCTATCATAGAAGATGATTTAAGAAACTTCATCCCGACAATCCTTAATAGACCCAAAGAGGAAATAACAAGGGGAGTAGAATCCCTTGTAAGGGCATACGATCCGTGCATATCCTGCTCCACGCATATAATGGATGTAAAGTTTGTATAAAGGAGGATTTATGGCAAAAATCTTAATCATTGACGATGATGCGGATATAGTAGAGGCAGTAAAGATAGTGCTGGAGAGCAAAGGCTATACTATAATAACCGCCAATGAAGGCGACGCAGGCTATAAAAAGGCTGAAACAGAAAGACCTGACCTTGTAATACTTGATGTGATGATGAAGACAAAGGATCAGGGGTTTCAGGTAAGCTATAAATTAAAAAACAATCCGGAACTTTCAAAGATACCAATTCTAATGCTCACCTCGGTGGGAAGGGAGACCGGCTTCAGATTCAATAAAGAAACCGATGCAGACTATCTGCCTGTTGAAGAATTTATTGAAAAACCCATAAAACCCAAGGACTTACTCGTAAAAATTGAGAAACTTCTTAAACAAAAGTGAAGCAAACAACTAACCTGCTGGAAGAGGAGCTTTTACAAAGACTTGAGTGGTTCATCTATATAAGATGGGCCGCAATAGTTTTTATCATTCTCTTATTTCTAACTGCCATAAACCTGTTTAAGGTTATCCTCCCTGCCCGGCCTATCTTCCTACTCGCATTATTTATCGCTATTTATAATGCAGGGTTTAAGCTTTATTTAAAACATAAAATCCTATCAGCCGCTAGCATTAGAAGGTTTTCAATTATCCAGAGTATGCTGGATATAATCAGCCTGACCATCCTTATCCATTTTACAGGCGGCGCTGAAAACCCTTTTATATTCTATTTTATCTTTCACACCATATTTACAAGCATGCTCCTTTCAAAAAAGGAAAGCTATATTCAGGCAGGCATTATTTGTTTTCTGGTAGTCGGGCTCTTCATGCTTGAGTATCTGGATGTCGTGCCTCATTACCCTGTAAGAGGATTTCTGAATACAGATGTTTATAAAAACTCCGCATATCTGACAGCCATATCATTTGTATTTTCATCCACCATCTTTATTGCCACCTTCTTCACCGCATCTGTATCAGAAAGGCTTAGGCTCAAGGAAGATGAGCTAAAAGAGGCCGCCGTTAAACTATTGGAAAAAGACAGACTGAAAGACGAATATGTAAAAATGGTCAGCCACGATTTGAAATCCCCCCTCGCCTCTATCCAGAGCCTTTTGGAGGTTATACTTGGCGGATTTGCCGGAGTTGCTGATGAAAAGACAAAAGAGATTTTGCAGAGAATTTATAAAAGAACAGAGTTTCTCCATCATTATACAAAAGACCTTCTTGACCTTTCCAGAATCAGGGCTGAGAGAAATCTCAATCTTCAGAGATTAAATATCAAAGATATTATATATATTGCCGCTGAATTAGTTATGCCTAAAATGGGAGAAAAACAGATAGAATTAAAAGTTGTAGTTGATAAGGATGTATCGGAAATAGAAGCGGACAAAGAATTGATAATCCATGTCTTTGCAAACATTATTGCCAATGCCTTCAAATATACCCCTTCAGGCGGAAATGTCATAATAAAAGTTTTACAAAGCGATGGTTTTGTTATTACTGAGATAAAAGATACGGGGATAGGCATACCAGCAGAGGATATGCCGCACATGTTTGAGGAATTTTTCAGGGCCGGCAATGTTGCAAAAACAACAAAAGGCACAGGACTGGGCCTTTCTCTGGCAAAATATATCATTGAGAGGCACGGAGGCAATATTTCAATAGAAAGCGAATTGGGAAAAGGAACTATTTTTAGGTTTACAATACCAATCAGCGCCAGGAAAATGAGTTCATAAAATACCGCGCTGTCCGCGTCCGTTTGGTCACAGTTATTACAACCCGCCCAGCCGCTTGGTGAACGAGACCGCGTATGCTGGTGAGCGGAAGAGAAGAATTGGGTCATTCGTCGGCGCAATGCCGTCTCCCATTACTATAGGGTCGAAGTTGATCTTTTCGCACTCGCCACCCTTCTGTGACATAGCCGAAGAAATCGTCAAGGTTCCCACCTTAACCAACTTGCGCTTTTCGGGCCATGCTATCGTTGGGTTGTCCTCGGTGTCACCTGGTTCACCAAGGGCAATCAGCATGTCCCAACGCACCGGACCCTGCTTCGCCCGTTCAATCAACGTCTGTTCAAGGAAATTCGGCGGCGAGGATTTAAGTTCGTCATCGGACAGTCGTTTTTCCCCATCCTGTGGAACGAAACGCCAACGTACAGGCGCGGTCTTGTTATCGCTATTGATAAACTTGAACGTGTGAATCCCAAAATAGGCGCTGTTGGCATAACTCGTTGGCGGGTTGTTGTTAGATAGAAATGCCGCCTGCGCTATGTTGTCGGGATGACTTGCCTTGAATGCCTTGATTTTCTCCGGGTCGGGTTTGCCCGTTGCGGGGTCTGGCTTTGTGGCGACCATCAGATCGAGAAATGTCTGTGGCTGTGCCGCGCCGAACACCGGCGTGTTCAGCATCGTCATGTGCTGCAGACCGCCATCGGGTAGTTTGAATTCCAAGGCCATACCTCGCGCACTTTTTGCCGTATCGGGCGCCTTGGGATTGCCGCCGGCCAGGGAGAAACGCGCGACGACGGGCACGGGCCGTTCCGAAAACAGCGCCGAACGTGAATATGCCGCTGCCTCGTGTGTTCCGACAAAATCACCCAATGCACACATGCCTTTTGTATGATTGCGCCGTTCTCCCGGCGTCACGCCAAAAGTATCCTCGATGGCCGTCACTACATGGTCGGCCGTCACCATGTTTTCCTCCGCCATGCAAAGTGGCGCACTGAGGGTCAGTATACCGGTTAGCAGCCATATCGGCAAATTGTTTCTGTTGGTACGCATATTCACTCCTTTCATTTCAGTGGGTTTGAAAACTGTGTGTTGCTACATCATGTTTCCTTTGTTTTTGTTTACTCCCCAATATCATCCAATCCTTTCACCTGTTCTTCTTGCTTCTGCTCAATAAGTTTTTTTACATCTTCAGCAGATTTTTTTGCATCGGAAAATTGCCCATAAACATTTTCAGCATACATCTTGTAAAGGAATACCATAAGCACGGCTGCTATCGCAACAAAGATGAGTCTGGTTACCATCCTGTTCTTGACTAATCTGTTTAAAACAAATATCGTTGCAACCAATAATCCTAAACTTGAAACAAGAACAACAGCCAAAACCTTCTTGTTTGCCGCAAGAGATTTTAAACCCTCCGCAGTTATTCCGCCGCCTATTGTTGCAGGCTCTTTACTGCCTGACATTTTTTCTTTTTCTACCGGCGCTGCTATTACCTGTATCTTTTGTTCTTTGACTACCTCTATCTTTGACCTGTATTTTTCCGGCACCTTTGCCAAATCATCAGTAAGAGACAGAGTCCCCTTGTCATCAACATATTTATACATATCAGCCCGCGCCCTGACAGAACAAAATATCGCAAGGATAATTAGAAGCGCAGGCAATATGGAATAAAAATTTTCTTGATTATTCATATAAGCAGTCTCATCGTAGTTTATGAACCATGGCAATTATTGCACACCCTCCCCTTATTCCCCTCCCGTCAAGGGAGGGGAGATTTTAGGTTAGATGCCCACCAGTTTGCTGGCGGGTAATTCACTTCAGGATAGCAGCGCTTACCGCTGCGCCGTAATCATATACTAATTGTCCGCCATAATATGCGGTTGTAAGAAGCAGGCCAATCCCCATAACTGCGGCTATCAGATAGTATGGCCTTATCTTGCTGAAACTATCATTTTTCACGAATATATAGCGGACAATAAGCAGAATTATAAATGAAAGCGCTGTGATAAATCCAAGGGCTTCATGCGTCTCAATAGCATCGGCTATATGAGGCCTGTCGGACACCACATCCGCTGCCAAATGGCCAAAGATAATGGCAACTATGGAACCGAGCGCTCCCAGAAATAAAAGGTGAAAGGCGCTCCTTTCAAAATTGTCCCTCTTTGTCACCAACCTCAAGAAATCAAGAAAAACGCTTGTAATCAAAAGCGCTATTGGGAAATGCACTACCATTGGATGAATCCGTTCTATTGGCATATAACCTCCTTTTTCATTCCCCCCTCTCCCCCTTTTCCTGTTTTATTTTTTTGCCTTCAGAATCAACCCCTGCTATCTCATTTTCAAGCTTTGCAGGCACACTCGTTTCGACGGCATATTTTATGGCGAAATTGTATGTGCCATTGACTTTAAGCTTGTTCAATAAAAGGTCAAACCTTTCTTCCAGTTCTCTTCCAATCTTCTCTCTTATGGTCATAGACAGATTCCAGAATTTCTCCTTAAAAGGCCCTAATCCCTTTTTCCTTGTCTTGTAAATAAACTGCTCATCAGTCTCAGTTTCCTTTTTCTCATTTGCCATATTTTCATGCAGATATTTATAAATCTCCTGTTTGAGGCTTTCAGGCAGGTTTTTGCTGTCATATATCATATTCTGGAAACCGGTTGCCAGATGCACCTCTGCCGCGCCCCTTTTTTGAAACAGGTCAAAGGCATCGTCAGGCAGGGTTGATGCGCCGTGCTGCACAACGCCTGCAAGACCATAAGCCTTGCGCGCCAGACTGGAAAGTTTTTCAATGGTATCAAAATCCACATTGACCTTTGCAATAGCGCCGTTCGGCAGGACAACCCCGCCGTGGCTTGTGCCTGTCTGGATGCTCATCTTGCTGATGCCCTTTATATTATTGCCCTTGTTTGCAATGGCTGCAAGGTAGTTGTCCATAAAAACCCTCAAGTCCTCTTCAGTGGAATTCTTTCCGCCTACCTCGCCTATCTCGCCGCCGATGGATATGGTAATGCCGTTTGGTTCAATACCTCTTATAAATTTTGTAAGCTCGGCAGTAGTCTCAAAATTAGGCTTCTGCTGTTCAACAACATGGCCTTTGCTCAAATCCACAACTGTTGACGCGTCTATATCTATATTGTAAAAACCAGCGCCGATCGCCTTCTTTATAAGTTCCCTTAAACCGGCAATCTCCTTTTCCCTGTCCTGGGCATAATTCTTAGGGTTTATCTGGAAGTGATCTCCCTGAATAAAGATAGGGCCTTTGTAGCCTTCTTTTACTGCTGCCGCAATGACAACTGTTGAATATTCATAAGGGCTCTGGTCTGTATAACCCATCTCGCTTTTTGCTATCTCAAATATAATTGCGCCTGCCTTGTTTTTCAAGGATGACCTGAATAATGCCCGCGCAGTGTCATAAGCAAGCCCCCTTATATTCACCGCAGGCACGGTAAACCCGCTGCATTCACCCCTCCCCATTGCCTCATAAAGGCCCTGGATGGACGCAGACCTTATACCCAGGGCTAAACCCGCAGCCTTTATGAGCCACCTGCAATTAGCCTTTATCTCCTTATCAGAATTGAACACGGCATTATAAACAAGCCAGTCCACCGCCTCCCTCAGCCTCTTTTCGTCCTGCACCGCCACATTGTCTTTCTCTACTTTTACAATGCCTTTCAGGCAGTCGTGAATGTCCGAAACCTTTTTCTTAAGTTCCATACTCAAACCTCCTTAAATTATACAAGATGAGAAACAAGCCCTTAAGCTCAAGCACCTTGTTATCTGCTGTTGCGGGCAGCCTCCTTGAAAAATGATCCCTATTTTTCTTCCCAGATGCTTGGACAAATTACAAAATGCTTTCTAATGGTTTTGCACCATGACAGATTGCAACGATTTCAATAAGCCCTCCCTTAAGACGATATACGATTCTATAGTTTTCGTAAATCTTTTCCCTTAAGTTCTCATCATTATATTCCGGAACTATCCGACCTGATTTGGGAAATTGAGGGATGGCTTTAATTATGGCAGTAACTTTCTTTGCAAAAAGGATGGCGTAGTACTCGGAATCTTTGGCGATGTAATCACAGATGTCTTCGAGATTAGAAGCAGCCCTCGGAGACCATTTTATCTTGAGAGCCATTTAGACATCCGCTTTTCAACTTCTTCATGAGATACTGCTTTCCCACCATCAAGTTCCTTCAGGCCTGCATCAACCTGCGATTTAAAGTATAACTCCGCCATTATCTCATCAATGGTGACTTCGTTTGGAAGAGACTGAATCATCCGTATAACTTCCTGTTTCACTGCTAACATTTCTATTCCCTCCTTTATGTTGCAAATATAGCATATATGAGCCAACCAAAACAAGCTGACCTAATTTCCTATAACGGTTATAGCAGGGGTATACTACCATCCATCCATCCATCCATCCCTCTCTCACTCTCCCACCCTATTCACCTTCATCATA
>JBBTFC010000092.1:0-5595 GCA_038042015.1 Deltaproteobacteria bacterium | reverse complement strand
GTATGGATAAGTTCAAGGTCTGAAGCTCACTTTAAGGAGGCGTCCATGAAAAAAATTCTTTTGATTTTTGCATCCTTCGCCATGCTCTCGTTCCTGCGCTCTTCTCTCGTGATTGCGGCAGACGTTAACTGGGATGCCGTACCGGCAAACACCGTTAACTTTTTCTATACAGGCGTTGCGTCGTGGGAATTTCTGACGAGCAATGACCACGGCGTCGGCAGGGTTCCGGTCGTGAAGAAAAAGAAAACATGCCGCGAATGTCACATAAGCAAGGATGGTACTTTTGACATACAAGTCCCTGAAATCACGAAAGGCTCGCTTACTATGAAGGCATCGAGAAAATCATTTGAACCAAATCCCATACCAAACAAGCCGGCGATGATTGATGCCATGTTCCAGGTGACGTATGACTCCGACTATGTCTATGTGAGAATGCAGTGGAATTCTGCCGGCAAAAGCTGGAACAGCGCAGACGATGATAAAAATGATAAACCGGATAGAGTTGCCATACAGATGAATCTTAGCAATGCGGAATTTTCGAAATTCGGCTGTTTTATTGCGTGCCACAATGATCAGAACTCCATGCCCGACAGCCCCTCAAAAGATAAGGTGGCTAAACATCCGTATTACGCAAAACTCAAACGGGATGACGTGCGTCTCTATGCGTTCTACAGCAGGAATGACGGATGGTCATCCTTAAAGGACAACAAGGCCATTGACGAACTTCTCACAGGCGATGGGCTCATTGACCTCTGGACAGCTAACTTTAAGGGGAAAAATACAGAATTCATGGATCAATGGATACTGGAAGACAGGAAGGAAGATCATAAAGATATTGAAGGAAGCGGGAATTGGAATGACGGAAAGTACACTGTTATTTTTAAAAGAAAACTGAATACCGGCGATAATAAAGACGTGCCTATCAAAGATGGAAGCACGGTAACCATCGGCATCGCCATTCATGACGATAAGGCAAAATTAAGACAGCACTATGTCTCATTCCCCATGATTATAGGATTCGGCGCTAAAGGGTTTATCAATGCAACAAAGATAAAATAAGGCATGTCAGAACAAACTATATATTTTCCGGAGGCTGACGTGCAAAAAAAGTTATTCATATTGATTCTATCCATCCTCTGTTGCATAATTCCTTCCGTTGCTTTTGCAGCAGACATTGACTGGAAGGGCATTCAGCCTTATAAGGTAAGACTCTTTTATCCCGGCGTCTCGTCCTGGGAATATCTTACGAGCAAGGATCACGGCATTGGAAGATATTCTGTCATAAACAACAAAAAATCTTGCGCCGGTTGCCATATAAGCAAGGGGCTTACTTTTGATCTGAGGGATCAGGAAATCGTTCGCGGCTCGCTTAAGATGAAGGAGTCTAAAAGGCAGTTCGAACCGAGCCCTATGCAAGACAAGCCTGCCTCCATGACAGCGTTTATCCAGGCGGCATATGACGATGAATATATTTATTTCAGGGTGCAGTGGGATTCCGCAGGCAAGAGCTGGAACAATCCGGCCACAGAACGGTTTGACGGCGTTGCCATGCAGATAAATGCCGGAAGGCCCGAATTTGAAAAGTTCGGCTGTTTCATAGCATGTCATGACTATCAAAATACCATGCCCGACAGCCCCTCAAAGGATAAAGTGGCTAAACATCCGTATTACGCAAAACTCAAACGGGATGACGTACGTCTCTATGCATTCTACACCAGGAATAACGGGTGGGAAGATATAAAGGATGATGCATCGCTTGCAGACCTTCTAGAAAAGGATGGACTTATTGACCTCTGGTATGTAAGTATAAATGGGAAAAATATGGAAGTTAAGGACGAATCCATATTCGCAGACCGCCGGGACGATTCCAAAAACGATATTGAAGCAAGCGGGACATGGGAAAATGGAAAGTATACCGTTATTATGAAGAGGAAGCTCGTAACCATGGATCAAGAGGACGTTCAGCTTAAAGCCGGCAGTTCACTCAATGTTGGCCTTGCAATTCATGACGACTGGGCTCAAAAAAGGACGCACTATGTTTCATTTCCGGTAAGCATCGGGCTGGGGACCAAGGGAACAATAACAGCAACAAAAATAAGATAACTTAGGAGGGATATTATGAAGAGATACCTATTTGCCATGCTCTTTTTGGCGTTATGGCATCCTCTTGCATACGGAGGAGAAGTTGACTGGGCAGCGCTCAATCCGGAGATTGCTAACGCGATCTATGTCGGGAGCAGCGAAAAATGCCTGGAGTGCCACGAGGAATATATGAATGTCTTCAAAAGGACAGCCCATGCGCGGGCCAGCCACACCATGAAGCAAAACGACTGCGAATCATGCCACGGCCCCATGAGCAAGCACCTTGATGCGCCCAAAAGGCGTCCTCCACTTACGGTCTCTTTTAAAAAGGAGCGCGGATTGACGGCCGTGCAGAAAAATTCCGTTTGCTTGCAGTGCCATGAAAAAGGAAAGGTAGCTATGTGGATGGGAAGTCAGCATGAAAGGGTCAACGTTGCATGCGCAGACTGCCACAACATTCAGAAGGGAATGCCGCGGGACATTATAAAACAGACAAATACCGACCTTTGCATCAAGTGCCATACGCAGTACCGCGCAGTCATACAAAAGTCTTCTCATCACCCTTTAAGGGAAGGGAAATTGTTCTGCACTGACTGTCATAATCCACACGGAACCATGACAGAAAAACTCGTTTCGGCAAATTCCGTGAATGAAAAGTGTTATGAATGTCATGCTGAGTATCGGGGACCGTTCCTGTTTGAGCATCCGGTGGTCAGGGAAAACTGCATAACCTGTCATGAGCCGCACGGTTCAAATTTAACCTTTCTCTTAAGATTAAAACCGCCGCACCTTTGCCAGCAGTGCCATGTGAATGTCATTCAGGGTCACAGCGCAATCCTCTACGACGGCAGTGACCTGCCAGGCGGCGCAAACTTCCAGAACAGCTTTGGCGGCAAGCGCACGGTCCAGAAAGGGTGTCCAAACTGTCATTCTCAAATACACGGCTCCAATCATCCGGCAGGGGCAAAGTTCCAGAGGTAAGTATGCATACATTACAAGACGAGGAGGATTGCCATGATATTTAAAAACAAATTACTTACAGCGCTCACAATGCTTTCAATTATACTTGGCATGTGCGCAATCTCCATGGGGGCAGACACGGATGCCTATATTGAAACAGGCGCCATGACTGTAAATCAGCATCCCGAAGAATCATCAAAGTTCATGGAATATCGGGGCATAGATGATGACGGCACATTCCCCATAGCAAACTTCAATGCCTCCTATGACACGGAAGGCCGTTATTACCTTGATTTTACCGGCAAGGACCTCGGCATTGATACAAGAAATCTTTACTTAAAAGGAGGGAAGTACGGGCAATTTAAATACTTCCTTGAATATGACCAGATTGAGCAATTCATCTCAAACAACAGCAGAACCATATTCAACGGCGCAGGAGGAAGCGATATGACCTTGCCCTCGGGTTTCACCAGAGCAAACAATACCACGGTAAGCAATATTTTAACCGATATTGGCGGCGCTGGGAATCTTAAAGATATTGATATCAAATTGGAAAGGAAAGTTGGCAAGGCAGGATTTTCTTTAACCCCCTTTGACAACATTACCTTTGACCTTTCCTATAAACGTGAACAAAAAGAAGGGGTAAAGTCAACCGGCTCCCTGAACGGAGGCGGAACCAACCAAGTCATTTTACCTCAGCCAATTGATTTTATTACCGATACACTCAGGGCAGCAGTGAGATACGACACTGAAAGCACACATACGGAGTTTGAGTATTATCTCTCAAAATTTAACAACCAAAATGTGTCCCTCAGATGGGAGAATCCTTATAGCAGCGGTTCTACGACAGATCCTCATCAGGTCATGGGCGTACCTCCGGATAACAGCTATCACCGCTTCAGCCTGTCAGAGAATATGAAACTGCCGTGGTGGTACACCAGTCTTTCTCTTGCCGCTTCCTACGGCATCATGCTGCAGGATCAGGCATTATTACCCTATCATGCGGTTCCTTCAGCGACTGTGAATGGTTCAACCAATCCTCTACCCAGACAATCTACTGACGCAGAAATTGATGTAATATCGCTCAACGCAAATATTGCCTCGCGGCCATCTTCCCGCCTCGGTTTAAATGCAAAGTTCGTGCATTACGAAACAATCAATAAGACACCATCCAGTCTTTACCGGTATGTAGCGGCTGACGATACTCCAACAACCGCCGTACCAGGGCTGAGCTCGGCGCAGTCAGTAAATAATCTGCCCTATGACATCAGGAAAGATCAGGCAAAGCTTGACACAACCTATCTTCTCCTGCCGAGTCAGAATACGACCCTTTCCGCAGGATACGGGTTTGAGAAGATTGAACGGGACCACAGGGAATCAGACACCGCGGAAAATTCGGGCAAAATAGGATTGCGTTCAGGCCTTACGTCCTTTGCCCAAATCGGCGTGAACGGTTTATACGGAAAACGGGAGGCCCTGAATTATAACGGCAGGGTAGTCCTTGATTTGCATCCTCGGGAACATGAACAGTGCATAACAACCGGATCGCCTGCAGGATGCCTTGTTACTTCCCCTAATTTTCGAAACTGGTTCAATCACCCTGATGTGCGAAAGCTTGATGTATCAGACAGGGAGCGGTATCAATACAACGGCTTCGTCAATATCTTTCCCCATTACAGCGTAACCGTGGGGCTTGACTATTCCAATACCATGGATGATTTTTACAATACATTACTTGGAACGCAGAAACTAAATAATGAAGTTTACACAATAAATACAACCTATTCACCCTATGACGCTCTCTCCGTTTACGCATATTATACGAATGAAAGGAACGATTCACAGCAGGCAAGCAGGCAAATAACCAACAACTCCCCCACAACATGGTATGACCCAGGAAAAAACTGGAGGATGGACATTAGAGATGTGAGCAATACGGCCGGCGTTGGGTTCAACATCTCGTTACTCAATGACCGGTTGATTATAACGCCCGATTTTATCTATGAGAGAACAACAACTGAATATGGTGTTTTTGCGGGCAGCGCCTTTACCAGCGCCACAGACACAAACTTATTACCGGCGAAGGCGATACCAGACCTAAGGACAAGGCGCTATACCGTGGATCTTTCAGGAAAATATAAGCTGACGGATCACTTGACCGTTCGGGCAGGATATTTGTATGAGTCGTTTAAATCCGATGACTGGTCAATGGACAATATTACCCTGGATAATACAGCGTCGGTTCCAACACAATTGTTAATCTTGAACGAAAGCATACCTGATTATATCGCCCATGTGGGAAGTGTTGCGATTGCGTATAACTGGTAACAGAGAGAAATGACAGGACCGAGGCATAAGTAATTAAGCGAGAAGCGCTTTGCGAGTCAACCCCCCAGAGCCTGCCCCTGAAGGTTTCAATCAGGGGTAGTTAGCGAACCTCATCACCTTCCTGTTTTTTCCCGCGCAATATCTCATGCGCTGCCTGAGACAACAAATCATTTGATACGAGGTGAAACTTGGTTCAGGTTGTTGTTTCAAGAAAATGCGCAGAAA
>JBBTFC010000091.1:0-7822 GCA_038042015.1 Deltaproteobacteria bacterium | reverse complement strand
ATATCCCGCCAAGGCTGTCGCCGTTTTTCCTTGCATTGTCTATCGCCTTTCTCATTTTTTCTGAAATCTTTTTATCAGAACATCTGACATCAGAAGCTTCTGCCATCTCAAAGATTGAATTAGGGGACAGTCCCGATTCTATCTGGTGGCACAGGCTTCCAGCCTGTGACAGGCAAGATGCCTGTCCCACCAAATATGGGACAGTCCCCATCTTGCATCTAATACCTGCTATTTCCACTACCCAACTCATCACCTTAATTCCAAATTCATCTAAGAATCTTTTACATACTGCGCCAACAGCAACCCGCGCCGCGGTTTCCCTTGCGCTGGAACGTTCAAGAATATTGCGAATATCATACTGGCCATATTTCAAGACGCCTGCCAAATCCGCATGCCCCGGCCTCGGTCTTGTTACCGCTTTTAATTCCGCATTCCGCATTCCGCATTCCGCATTCATTATTTCTTTCCAATTCTCCCAATCTCTGTTTTTTATAACCATAGCAATAGGCGAACCTATGGTCTTGCCAAATCTTACCCCAGAGGTAATCTCCACCTCATCTTTTTCAATAGCCATCCTGCCCCCGCGGCCGTAACCAATCTGCCTGCGGCTTAGTTCTTTATTTATATCCTCCGCAGCCAAATTAAGATTTGCCGGAACCCCCTCTATAATACTTGTAAGAGATTTGCCATGAGATTCGCCGGCTGTTAAATATCTCAGCATAAACACTCCTCTGAAAAAATATGGATTCCCGCTAAAAACATGCGGGAATGACGGAAGGGTATCGTATCACCTTCTCAAAAAAAATGCACCCCTTGGGGGTGCATTTAAAACAATATTCTCATACATCCATTAACTTGGCGACAACTCCACTTCGCCTCTTACAATATTCGGCGTAATAAATATCAGGAGCTCTGTCTGGCTTTCTGCTGCTGATTTGTTTTTAAAGAGCCAGCCGAGTATAGGGATATCCTTAAGCCACGGTATGCCGCTGCCGGTATCTGATTTATCCTCTACCACAATGCCGCCGATAACCGCTGTCTCCCCGCTTTTTACGATTATCTCTGTTGATGCCTCTTTCTTGCTTATACTCGGCGTACCTGCAGCAGATCTGAAAGAACCTATGGAGTTCCTGCTGGCCTTTATCTTCATGCTCACGCTGCCGTCCGGGGTTATATGCGGAGTAACAACGAGTTCCAGTGTTGCATCAATAAAAGCTGTTTGCGTGCCGGAAGAAGATGTTGTTTCAAATGGCACTGAGTCGCCTTGAGATATCTTGGCCTCCTTATTATCCAGTGTAGTAATCCTCGGCCTTGATATGGTCTTTGTCAAACCATTTTTTTCGCCGGCTGATATGCGGAGGTCTAAAAGAAACGGGTCGCCTATAAGTTTACCGAATGAAAAACCCATCGCGCCCAATGGCCCGGCAGAACCTGCTGCAGGAAGGCTTACAGCAAAATTAGGCTGAGCAGAAAATTGTCCTGTACTGGAAGACAGCGCCGGCGATGACAGCGTCGATGATGGAGCAGTGCTGGTGCTGCCAAATGCGGTGCTAAATCTATCTTGAGGCGAGTTGCTTTTGGTTGCGTGCGCTACCCCCCACTGCACACCTAGATCCCTTGCAAAGTTGCTGTTCGCCTCCACTATCCTTGCCTCTATTAAGACCTGCGGCGTCGGCGTATCCAATTTCTTTGCCATGTCTACTGCCTTTGCTATGTTGGCAGGGATATCTTTAATAACAAGCGTATTCGTCCTTGCCTCTACTGTAACAGTACCCCTGTCGCTTAATAAGCCTTTGACCTGGGATTCTAAAGCGCTGGCAGTTGCGTAGTTGACAGGCAGCAATTTTATCTCAAGGTCCTCAAGCTTTTCCTTTGCCTTTTTAGAGGCAAGCGCATCTTCGCTTTCCTGTTTTATCTTCGCAAGGGGCATAATCCTTACTACATTCCCTTCCTGAACCTTGCCAAGACCGTTTGTTTTTAATATGATATCAAATGCCTGGTCCCACGGAACATCTATCAATCTTAATGAGACCTTGCCCTTAACATCCTCGCCCGCAATAATGTTTAAATTGCTGACCTCTGCCATCAATCTCAAAATATTACTTATATCCGCATCCTTAAAGTCCAGAGAAATCTTGCGTCCTGTATAGCCTGATGCCTGCTCCTGCTCTTTCTTTTCTTCCACAAACTTTGTCTCTTTTATTTCTTTTGCCTCTTCTGACCCCTGACCACTAACCACTGGCCCCTGATTTTTTGCCTCTGCCATCTTTGGAACTGCCTGCGCTACTGCAAGAAGAGGAAAATCTATTTGTATCTTTTCTCCTTCCTGTGAAATATTATAGTCAGCCTTTTCTTTTAATTTAACAAGTATACGGACATCCTTTGCAGGCTCAGTAGGCGCTTGGAATGAGCTTATGCTGGCCACTGGCGTGTTCAGGTCAGAGGCGTCAAGTGTCCGTTTGAGTTCGTCAGGTATTATAGCATCCTTAATATCCAGCGCCAGACCTGTTTCGTCCGGTAATTTTAACAATCTGTATTGCATCTTCTTTGACGCAGTTATAATAAGCCTTGCCTTATCCGCAAGCTGTTTGAAATCAACCGCCTTTATCTCTGCATAATCGGCCTTTATAGGTTCAGGCGCGGGCATGGCTGCCGAAGGCTGCTGTGCTGTTTCCACAGGAGGCTCTTGCGGTGCAGTTACCGGAGCAACTGCTGCGGCTGTTTCAGGCTTCTTTACATCATCAATCATGCCGGCAGTTATTACAAGGGAGTTTTCAACCCTCTCTATTGTATAGGGCGGCACATTCTTCTGACCCGAATCAAACACGAGCCTCACCTTATCCGGATGTTCACCTACCCTTACCTTTTTTATCTGAGTACTGCCTACAGCAAGACCGTCTCCCAGAATTGAACTCTTAACATTCCATACATCCACAACAATCCTTGACGGCGCAGGCTTATCCATTGTAAAGGCATTAAAATCGCCTATCGGCCCGTTGCCAATCACCTTTATTATTGTGCGGTTCTTTTCCTTCTTCGTCTCTATCTTCAACAATTTATCAGCCTTTTTTATCTCTTTCTTTTCAGCCTCAGCAAGGGCAGGGACGGCCTCTTCCACAGCCGCCTTTATGGCTTCTTCTTTTTTTGCAATCTCCTGTTCCCTTACCACTTGGGGAAGAACCACAACAGGTGTCTCAGCCTCATGCTGGGGAATAACTTCATAATTCAATGATACCAGAATGCTGCCTTCTGATAGCTTTACATCACTGGTTACCCTCTCCTTTAATCCTATTTCCACTCTGGAAACGGGCGCCATTCCCTCCTCCCCGTAGCTTGCAACAGCAATCCTGTTTATAAACTCATTATTAACATCCATCGGGGCCTTTACCTTTTCTATATCTGCCCCTGGGATATCCAGCGCCAGCCTTGCCGGATCAGAAAGCTTAAAGGCAGTGTAGGTTATGGGACCTGAAGCCTCTATCAATATCTCCCTCCCCCCTCCAACAACCGAAATCTTTTCAATGGCTGCCTTTCCCCCTCCCTCTTTTATCTGCTGTGTGGAAGCTGCGCAACCTGTAAAAAACAGAAGACAGAATACAGAACACCATGTCACCAGGTCACCAGTCTTGCGACTTGTGACTTGTGACTTGTGACCTGTGACTTGTGACTTGTGACTTTTCATCGCAACTCCTCCTCTCCTTTGGGCAGCGGCAGTTTTATTTCAAACTCATTGGTTACAACCTCGCCGCCGGACTCTGTAAACCTCTCCTCCACTATCACCCTATCCTTTTCAACCCGCTTAACCCTTCCTTCCCTGTTCCCGATAAGGTCTCCTTTTTTTATTGAATAGCCTTTGCCATCCGGCGTCTCCACCATAGCGGCGGGGCTGTTAATGCCCCACATTATTGCCACCAATTTGAGCTGCTCCAGTTCATACCTCTGTAAAGGCGTCTTTGGCGCAACAACTGCCGCCCTCTCGGTTGCTTTAACAATAAATGTTTTAAAAGGATTTCTCGGCGGTTTTACTTCATCCGCTTTAGGCGGAGCCTTCTCTTCCTTCATTGCCTCTGCAACAGGAGGCGCAGCCTCAGGTTTTGGGGCCTCTTTTTTTGTCTGCGCCGCAGGGGGCTGTGGCGGCGCTCCTTGCTGGCAACTTGTCAGCAGACACAAGGTCACCAGACACAAGGTCACCAGATCACCAGTCTTGTAACTTGTGACTTGTGACTTGCAACTTGTGACTTGCAACTTATAACTGGTGACTTGTAAATTACCCATATTATTTCTTCGCCCCCGGTTGCGACGCTTCCGGCTGAGGCAGAAACTTAAATGTCGTCGCTGCAAAAGTAGCTGACATCATAATATCACCCCTGACCTCTTTGCCGCTTGTTATATTTAAGCCGTTTATATTAACTATCCTTGGCATCCCTGCAACCTTTTCAAAGAAGGAAATAATGCTGTTGTATCCGCCCTCCACCTTCATATCTATCGTCACTTCGGCATAAAAGCCCTTTGGGGTTTCCTTTCCCGGCTTAAAGGTCAATATATCCAGTCTTGCGGTCTTCGCCGCATCAGATATGCTTTCAAGAAGATTGGCGATCTCTTTTTCGTTGGGCAGGGCTTCAAGCGCCAGTTTGAACTGGTTGTTCAGATCCTCAATCTCTTTTTTTAATTTGGGAAGGTTGCCGGCTAACCTCTGCTTTTCCGAAACTGTATTCTTAATCCCCTCTAATTTTGCGCTTAAGGCGATTTTCTCATTTAATTTTGCGCCGTATAAAAAATAATAAAAAACTCCTGTTATAACAAGCACGACAGCCCCAAGTATCAAAAACTTTTTAGAAAGGGATAATTTAAGTATTATATCTATATCGAACTTTGGCACAAGACTCCTTTATGCCTTGGGTTTAGCCGCAGGCAACGGCCCTTTTGGCGCTTCAAGCCTGATAGTAAAACCAGCGAGTTTTATTTTTTCCTTTTCCACCTGGTTTATAACCTCAAGCTCAACCTTCCATGAAACAAGGTTTTTTTCAAGCTGGCGCATAAAATCCGCCACTATATCATCGGCCCCGGCAAAACCAATTAGCGTAACAGTTTGTCCGGAATCCTTCAGAGAGTCAATCCATACTTTTTCAGGCATTGCGGCTGTAATATCAGAAAATATCTTTAAGTGCCGTCGTTTGTCTATCTCAAGCTGCTTGACTATATTCAGCTTTTCCAAAATAACCTTTTTTTCATTTTCAACATTTTTTAATTCCCCTATCTCTTTATCAAGTTGGGCGATATTCTTTTCTTCGACGGATATGGAGGCATTGAGTTCAGCTATACTCTTAGTAATGGAAAAGTAAAAAATCCCAAGGATTATAAAGAGCAGCACAATGCTCAGACCTGCAACAGAGGCCTGCTGTCTTATTGACTCCTTCTTTCTTGCAAGCCTTACGGGTAAAAGGTTTATCCTTATCATTTGTCGCCAACCTTCCTGATAGCCAGACCGACGCCAACCCCAAAATACGGCGTAATATCCTTAATATAATCAGGGGCAAATCTTTTGGGACTTACTTCCACATTGGTAAAAGGGTTGACCATCTCAATAGGTATTGCAGTTCTCTCCTGTATAATAGCCGGCAAGCCCTTTGTCTTTGTGCAGCCGCCGCTCAAATAAATCTTGCTGATAAACATTCCGGGGGCGCCGCCGAGGAAAAAATCTATACTCCTCTTAACCTCAAGGGCAACATTGCCTGAGACCCGCTCAATCACCTGAGGAACGCCGCCTGCGTCTATGCCGCTCACCTCTCCGCCAAGTTTTATGGCCTCAGCGTCTTTAAAACTTATGCCAATGGCCTTCTGTATCTCTTCCGTAAACTGGTTCCCGCCAAGAGGTATTGCCCTTGTAAATATAGTTACGCCGCTGCGGAGAACGTTTATGCTTGTAATGGTTGCGCCGATATTCACTATTGCTATATTTTCATTAGGCGCAATGGAATAATTCATCTCAAACATATTTTCCAGCGCAAAGGAATCCACATCAACAATTACAGGCAGGAGCCCGGCCTCTTTTATGACATTGGTATAATCGTTTATAACATCCTTCTTTACAGCAACAAGCATTACCTCCATCTGCCCTCTTCCTTCCGTATCCGCGCCAAGTATCTGAAAGTCTATATTCACATCTGTTATGGGGAAAGGTATATACTGCTCTGCCTCCCACTGAATAGATTCCCCAAGTTCCGCCTCGGTCATCACAGGGAGATTCACCTTTTTGATAATAACAGAATGTCCTGTCAGCGCAGAGACACAGTTTTTAGTCTTTATACCCTGCTGGGCGACAAGGTCTTTTACAGCGCTCATAACAGTCATAGAATCTATGATAGAGCCGTCAACAATAGCCTCTGGCGGAAGCTGGACTATGCCGAGATTTAACAGCCTCCACCCCTTTTTGGTTGGGGCAAGCTGGATAATCTTTACAGAGTTGGAGCCAATATCCAGACCCAGCACGTCGGTTTTTTTAAACAGCGACAGCGACATAATCTCCATCTATATCACTCCTTAAATACCTTGTTCTTTTCAGAAAGCTTAAGCCCAAGAGCCTGAATAATCTTCCGCTTTGTGTCAACCCTGCATGTATAGCCGTTCTCAATCCTGTCTATTGTGAGCGGAGAGATACCCGCCTTTCTTGCAAGCTCAGCCTTGCTTATAAGAAGGTTTTCTCTTATCTTTCTCAGGTCATTCTTTGGCATAACTATATCCTCTTAAATACCCTAAACCAGAAATTAGGGCAACTTTAGTCTAATTTTATTTAATTGTCAAGTATTTTTTTAATTTAGATATAATTTAATATAATTTGATATAAAAGAAAGGAAGGACCGGGGGCCGGTTATTTAATTTCCACCTCAGGGGTCATGGAAAACCCTTGAAAGGCCGTGGCATCGCCATCACTTACCACAATCCTTATATTGTAGGTAGTAACCGATTTTAAATCTGCCGCAACCGGGATATCCCAATGGATTACGCCTGTTGCAGAATCAATTGTCATGCCGAGCGGGGCATTTTCAAGAGAATAAACAAGCGCATCGCCGTCCGGGTCATTTGCCTTGACCTCGTATAGATATTTCCCGTTGGAAACAGACACAGGCGGCAAAGAGGTTATTTCCGGCGGCCTGTTGGCAATAACAATTGTTCTGGAAAATCTGGTCTTCCCCTTATCTTTGCCGTCAAACGGCGTAACAAACAGGGTTATAAGCTCACCCTTTTTAAAACCCTTTGTATCAATCTCCGGCTGGATATTATCAGGCAAGACAGTATCGTTTTTCCGCCACTCATAAAAATAGGTAACCTCGTCACCCTCATCAGCATCCTTCCCTGAAACCTCTACTTTTATTTTAGTCCCCGGATAAATAATCTTTGGGCTTAACTTTATTGACACAATCTCAGGCGGGGTATTTTTTTTAGGCGGAGGTGGAGTCTCGGGAAGAACTGCGGGTGGAGGCGCAGCGGTCGTGGTCTCTGTCTTTTCAGTGGCAGCCGCTGGGACTGGAGGCTTTGCGGTTTCCGGCCCTATAATTTCTACCTTCTCTTTCTTACCCCTTAAGAAGATGAACAAAAGGATAATAAAGGCAGCGGCAATAACATACTTCACCCATCTTCTATAATCTTTTTTTTCAGGTTCTTGTTCCTTTTGCGAAACAATCTTCTTCTTTCGTCTTTCTTCCCATGTCTTCTTTTCCAAAAAAACCTCCCCTTAAAAACAGTGATCAGTGGACAGTAAAGACGCTGATCACTGGCCACTGGCCACTGGCCACTGACCACTACTCCGGTGTTGCTCTTCGAG
>JBBTFC010000090.1:3041-16068 GCA_038042015.1 Deltaproteobacteria bacterium | reverse complement strand
AACAACCAGATTGCAGAAGATTTGATTTATGCGGCAGTCAGGGGAAAGATAGATAAAGTAGAGATTATAAAACAAGGCTGGGATGAAAAAGATAGAAGTATTTATCGCGTAAAACTTAAGGCCCTTATAAAACCTGTATATCCTGAAAAGGGCGAGGGCATATCCATAAAACTTTCCCTTTCAAAAACAGATTTGAGAGAGGGCGATGAGGTAAAGATATTTTATCAGGCAAGCGGCGACTGCTATATTTATATCTTTTCAGTAGCAGCAGACGGTTCTGTAACATTGCTTTTGCCTAACTCAGTAAATCAGGATAACAGCGTCAAGGCAGGCAAAAGTTACCATTTCCCTTCCGATGAAAGTAAAATAAAATTGCAGGCGCAGTTTCTGCCGGAGTATAAAGAAAAGACAGCGGAGGAGAGGATAAAGATTATCGCAACGAGGCAGAAAGAGGATATAATCCCTCTTGGATTCCAGCATGGTTTTTTTAGGGTCTATGACGCAAAATCCACAGGCATGATAAGCGATTTGATAAAAAGGCTAAATCAGCTTGAGCCGAGCGAGTGGACAGAGACGACAGCGGTTTATGTGCTGAAGAGGTAAAGGTATTTAAATCTACCAGTAGGAGGTGGGTTATGAAAATGAAGGGTAATTTAAGTTCTTTAATCAGCGTAATCTTTATCCTGTTTGTGGGTATGGCTATGACAGGGTGTACAACCACAGATTATGCCATTTATGCAAAATTATACACCGAGGAAAAAGGCCAGCATGATGAGGCGATCAAAAACGCCAAGCAGGGTATAGCGATAGACCCGAACTATGCCCCTAACTGGTACTGGATGGGCCTTGCTTACTACAGAAAGGGTAATTATGAAGAGGCAATTCCAGCTTTTAAAAAGGTCATTGAACTAAAGCCGGATGGAGTTCAGTTTCAATCCAGCTATCATTTTTTAGGCATTGCTTACTCCAAGAAGGGCAATTACGACGAGGCAATAAGGGATTTAAACAAGGCAATAGAATTAAAGCTGTCGGATGCTGATTCACTGAACTGGAGAGGCTTTGCTTACTACAAGAAAGGCAATTACGACGAGGCAATAAAGGATTTTAACAAGGCAATAGAGTTGAAGCCGACGCTTGATAGTTGGTCACTGCGCGTCAAGAGAGGCTGGGCTTATTATTATAAAGGCATTTATAACGAGGCAATAAAGGATTTTAACAAGGCAATTGAAAACATAGAGCCAAAAGAGAAAGATAGCATGAGACATGCCATGAGAGGCAAGGCATTTTCATATCTTGGACTTGGAGATAAAGAGACCGCTGTCAATCTCATTAAACAAGCAAAATCGGCATCAGACTACGACAATAATCAGGACCTTTCTCTTATATACTATGCTATGGGAGATAAAGAAAAGGCATGGGAGTATAGAGGTGGAAAGGGCATGGTTGGGATACAAGTAAAAGACTACAAAAAGGAAAATAGCATTGGCGCTGAAGTTGTTAAAACTATAGCAGGAGGCCCGGCAGAAAAAACAGGTATTTTGACTGGTGATGTTATTGTAGAGGCAGATGGAATAAAGATTACAAGCGCTATGGACTTTTTGGGCAAGACGAGAACATTAATACCAGGGATAACGCTAAAGATAAAAGTATTAAGGGAATGTATAGAGAAAGATATAAATTTTGAGGTTGCATCCGCAGAGCCTTTAATGGAATTAGACCATACCATTGCTCCCATACTGGCAAAAAAGAAGGGCAAACCCGAATCAGTAGCATCTACACCATCTTCCATCATCAAATCCGATGTTGACGAGCTTCCAGCAATAAAAGCAAAACCAAACAAAAACTCCTATGCTATTGTAATCGGAATTGAGCAATATCGTCAGAAACTTCCGAAGGCTGATTTTGCAGAGCATGACGCAAAGACAATGACGGAATATCTGACAAAGACGATGGGCTATCCTGAGGAAAATGTAGTTACTCTCATAAATGACAGGGCTTTGAAAAGCGATATGGAAAAATACTTTGAAAAATGGCTGTCAAATAATGTTGAAAAAGATGGTTCTGTTTTTATCTATTATTCAGGGCACGGCGCGCCAAATCCAAAGACAGGAGATGCATTTCTTGTTCCTTATGACGGAGACCCGGCATTTATCGACCAGACAGGATATTCCTTGAAAAGGCTCTATGAAAATCTTGGCAGACTTCAGACAAAGGATATTATCGTTGCCCTTGACTCGTGTTTTTCAGGCGCGGGAGGAAGGAGCGTAATTGCAAAAGGCGCAAGGCCGCTGGTGATGACAATGGATAAATCTGTAATTCCATCTAATATCGCAGTTCTTTCTGCCGCGTCAGGAGAGCAGATAAGCTCAACCTATGAAGAAAAAGGGCATGGGTTGTTCACATACTTTATGCTTAAAGGATTGAAGGGTGAAGGCGATACAAATGGAGACGGAAAGATAGAAACCGGGGAACTCTTTGAATATATAAAGCCGCAGGTGGAACGTATTGCAAGAAAAACCTATAACAACGAACAATCTCCACAGCTTATTGCGCCGAATGAATTGATGAAGCAGAGATTGATTGAGAGGTAATTTTACCGTGAATGAAGAATTGAAAAAGCTAAAATCCCGCTCCCTGATTAAGACATTCAGGGACAGACTCCTTCAAATCATCAGAGAAAAATCTTATGAAAAAAAAGAGGTAACCCTTGCCTCAGGCAGAAAGAGCGATTTTTACATAGACTGCCGCCAGACGACCCTTCATCCTGAGGGGGCATACCTTGTCGGCAAGATATTTTATGATATGATTAAGAAATCAGGTTTACGGATAGAGGCTGTTGGCGGGCCTACAATGGGCGCAGATCCGATTGCAACCGCCATATCACTTATAAGCCATCTTGAAGGAAATCCTATGCCTGCGTTCATTGTCAGGAAGGAGCCTAAAAAACACGGTCTTGGGCAATGGATAGAGGGGAAGAAAAACCTTGAAAATGGCGCAAATGTTGCTATAGTTGAGGATGTTGTAACAACAGGCGGTTCATCCATTCAGGCCGTAAAGAGGGCCGAGGAAGAGGGTTTAAAGGTGGTTGCTGTTTTTGCCGTGGTTGACAGGGAAGAAGGCGGCTCGGAGAAGATAAGAGAGGCAGGTTATGAGTTTAAAGCGATATTTACAAAGGGGGATGTTGTTGGAGGCTGAAATGAAACAAGTGGTTAGTGGTCAGTGGTCGGTGGCCAGAACTACAGTGGTCAGTGGTCAGTGGTTAGTGGTCAGAAAGGCGCTGGTCACTGGTCACTGGTCACTGATCACCGTCTTTGTACTGTTCACTGTCTTGAGCGGTTGTGCTGCAAAAAATGCGGATGTTATTCAGCCTGCAAAGGGATATTTTGCTGGTCTTCAGAGGATGACAAGACATGAAAAAGTCATAGACCATCTTGAGAGCAAGCTGTTTGTGTATGCGACCTATAAAAGCCTTGCATTGAGAGAGGCGTATATTGACGAATATGCAAAGCGGTACAAGATGTATGATCACCAGAAGGATAGACTTGCCAAGTCAGAAATGGAGATGGATGAGAAGTTCAACGAATTCTTCATTGCAGTATATACCCCCGAAGATAGGTGGAATGATTTTAATACATCCGAATCTATATGGAAGATTTATCTGGAAGATGAAAAGGGTGACAGGGTCTCTCCGATCGAGATTAAAAAGGTGGATGTAAATAGCCCCCTCATAAGGGAGTTTTATCCCTATCTTGATCTGTGGAGTTCGGGTTATGTCATAAGATTTCCAAAGTATATGGTAGGTGGAGAAGAACCGCTCCCCGGAAAGGATGCTAATTATTTCAGGCTTATAATTACAGGCGTTGTGGGAAGTGCGGTATTGGAATGGCAGCTAAAATAAGTGTCAGAGAGTCAAAGTGTCAGGGTATCAGAGTAAAAACTTTGACTCTGTGCCACTATTTGGGTTCAAGTTACAAACTTGAACCCGCGACAAGATTTGACATTTGAGTTTTGAATTGATTCTATGGGAGGTTTTTATGAAGCATGTTATTTTGTTAGTGGCGGTCTTATTGCTAATTCCGGCTATTGCCTTGGCAGCCATCGGCAATCTATCAAAAGGGAGCGGCGCAGTCTATTTCAAGGCAAAGGGAGAAAAGAAATGGGCTGCCGCATCAGCAGGGATGGAGATAAGTGAAGGGGACAGGGTAAAGACAGGGAGCGACGGCAGGATTGAGCTTTTACTGCAGGACGGCAGCAGGCTTACCATAGGAAATAATACAGAGATGGAGATAACAAGATTTTTAATAGATAAAGACAGGCGCAGCGCAACCATATTTGTTCAGGGAAAGTTAAGGGCGGCTATCGCAAAATTTTTAGGCAGGACCAATATGTGGGTTAAGACCCCTACCGCAGTTGCAGGTGTAAAAGGAACTGACTTTATTGTGATGAACGAAGGCAAGGCGAATGTCTTGTTCGGCCAGGAAGGAAATGTAGAGGTTAAGGGTAATGATAAAGAATCAGTATCGCTGTTACCCGATACAATGACAGAGAACACGCAAGGTCATGCGCCGATTGCCACTGTTAAAGTAGAGCCAAACACACCTCTATCAGACGCAAGGAAACAACTTGAGGCAGTGACAAATGTTGATGCCCCTGTGGAGTGGCAGGAGGCGGGAAAACTCCCGCAAATCCTTGCAAGATGGAATATGAATTACGGCCACTATCTTGCCGACAGCGGCAAATACAAAGAGGCCCTTGAGGTTTTTCAGATTGCGGCGGATCTGACCGATATACCCGAGATAGGCGCTGAGAGCCGCGTCCAGAGAGGCACTGTTTATTCAAGGAATTTAAGCCTCTATCAGGAGGCGCTGAAAGAATATCAGGCTGTGCTTGACAAATATCCGCAAATGCCGCAGGCTGAAAATGCCCTCTTTTCCATCGGCATGATATACAAGGATATGGGTGAAAAGGAAAAGGCAGGAGAATATCTGCAAAGATATCTTAAGCAGTATCCTCAGGGTAAGCACACATCCACTGTGGAAACACTAATCAAAGAACTTGAAAAGGAAGAAGGCAAACAGTGAAAGAAAGGGCAGGATTTGCAGGCAATAAATTCTGGGTTTTTCTATTCTGGGGCATTCTGGCCTCTTCACTATCTTTGATCATTTATATGGCGAAGCCTTCTTTTATAGAGGGCGTTGACCGGACAGCCGGCGACGCCAGATTTAAGGCGAGGGGGAAGGCTGCCACTGCTGATGAAGTTATTATTGTCGCTATAGATGAAAAGAGCGTAAATGAGCTTGGCAGATGGCCGTGGCCCAGGACAACCATGGCAAGGCTTATAGATAATCTTGCGCCTGCGAAGGTTGTTGGCCTTGACATAGTTTTTTCCGAGCCTGAGACATTAGAAAGGGACAATGCCCTTGGAAACGCTGTAAAGAAGGCAGGAAATGTAGTCCTTGGTTATTTTTTAAGGGAAGAGGCAACGAGCGAGCCTGATAAGAAGGCTATAAATCAAATTGACCGCTCAAAGATAAAGATCGTAAAAATGCTTGAAAATACCTCCTCTGTTCCTATTGTTGATCTCCCGGGCATAGAGACAAATATACCTGTAATAGGAAAAGACGCCTCAGGTTTTGGCCTCTTTAATATACTTCCGGATGGAAATGACGGCATTCTAAGAAGATCACAGCTTATATTTCTCTACAAGGGCGACATGTATCCCTCCCTTGCGCTTGAGGCGCTAAGAAAATATCTCGAAGGCGATGTTGTTTTGCAGATTGCGCCTTACGGTGTGGATGGCCTTTCTATAAACGACAGGGAACTTCCTGTAGATGAGGGAGGCAGTTTTCAGCTTAACTTTTACGGCAAAGGCGGAACATTTAAGACATATTCTGCGGTAGATATTATAAAAGGGAGGCTGCCAAGAGAGGCAATCAAAGGAAAGATAGTCTTTGTAGGGGCAACAGAAAAGGGGATATATGACTTAAGGGTTACACCATTAGATCCCATCTATCCGGGGGTTGAGGTTCATGCGACAGTTGCGGCAAATGTATTGCAGAAAAGGTTTTTAATACATGACAGCAGGGTTATTGCCCTTGATATATTTTTTATAATCTTTTTGTCTATCGGCCTATGCGCATCCCTTACACGGGTTCACAGGACATTCATCAGCCTTATTATATTTTTGGCATTCCTTTTACTGCACACTGCCGTCAATTTTTATCTCTTCTCCTCCTATAATCTTGTAGCAAGCGCGATATATCCTTTCATAGGCATATCCCTTTCTTATCTCCTTGCAGAGGCGTATAGGAATATCGTTGTTGAAAGCAAGGGGCGCTTTCTTAAAAAAGCGTTTGGAAGCTATGTTTCACCAGAGCTTGTTTCAGAGATATTGAAAAATCCTGACAGCTTGAAACTTGGAGGGGAAAAGAGAGAGATAACGATCCTGTTCTCTGATATCAGAGGATTTACCTCTTTATCTGAAAAACTTGCGCCTGAAGAGTTGGTTTCTATATTGAATGAATACCTGACTCCCATGACAAGGATAGTTTTAGAAGAAGGAGGATATCTAAATAAATATATCGGTGATGCCATTATGGTTATCTGCAATGCGCCAATTGATCTTTCAGACCATCCAAAGAAGGGATGTATTATTGCCCTTAGATGGGTGAAAGAATTGGAAAAGTTGAATGAAAAGTGGAAGAAAGAAGGGCACCCGCTGCTCGGCATAGGTGTGGGTGTCAACACAGGCGATGCAGTTATAGGGAATATGGGCGGCGACCTGCGTTTTGAATACACTGCCATTGGGGATACGGTAAATCTGGCGTCGCGGCTTGAAGCAATGAATAAACTATACGGCACAGTTATAATTGCAACAGAAAGCACTCAAAAGCTGACACAAAATGATTTCCTGTTCAGAGAGCTTGATATGGTGAGGGTAAAGGGAAAGGAAAAACCTGTGGCAATTTACGAGCTTGTTGATTTTCTTCCCGGCAATGCCGAAAAGAAAGAACTTGAGGGTTCTTTTTCAGAGGCCTTATCTCTTTATAAAGGCCGCATGTTTGAAGATGCAAAGGCCGGGTTTGACGCCATACTTAATAAATTTCCTAAAGACGGCCCTAGCGCTTTATATGCGCAAAGATGCGCAGATTACCTTAAATTACTTCCGCCGTCTGACTGGGACGGCGTTTATGTCGCAAAGACAAAATAGATTCTATTATGCAGGGCAAGACTTTAGGGTTGCTACAGGCAAAGCTAATGCCTTGTCCTACTGTTTGTTGATTTGTTTATGATAAAATCCGAACCCGCATCATCAGCCAATCTTAAGTCTTCTACCCGCGCAAACATCTGGAAGCCGCTGGCGGTTGTCCTTCTATTTTCTCTTGTTGCCGCAGGTTTTAAGATTATATTCATTATAGGCAGTGATGTTTTACCTGGCCAGGGCGCCAGGATAATAGACGGCGCTTTTGTATTGTTTACCGCCCTTGCCGTGATGTTTTTTGTAAGATGGGTTATCTCAGACGCCCCGCTTGCTTTTCTGAGACACTTTACCATCGTTCCCCTGCTTAGAACCCTTATAGGCCTCATCCTTTATTTCATAACTGCTGTCTATCTTTTGCACCGCCTTGTAGGGATAGACCTGTCGCCCCTCCTTACAACATCCGCAGTGATTACAGGCATTATCGCCCTTTCCCTTCAGGAGACATTGAAGAATTTATTTACAGGGATATGGATAAACACAGAACGGGTTGTTGCAAAAGGTGACTGGGTGAATATAGCCGGCAAGGAAGGTCGTGTCATGGATGTGACGTGGCGGACCACAAGGCTTATGACCTTTTCCAATGATTATGTGTATCTGCCGAATAAACTTCTTTCAGAAGGCCATGTGGATAATTATACATATCCCACGCCGCTTCATATTGCGGAGATTGATGTGGGCGCAAGCTATCACGACCCGCCCAACAAGGTAAAGGATGTCCTTATTGAAGCCGCATTAAAAGAGACAGGGGTACTCAGCGACCCATACCCGGATATCTATCTTACAGCATTCGGCGATTTTTCAATACACTATAAGCTGAGGGTCTGGATAAACGACTACGGTTCTATCTTAAAGATAAAAAGCGGTCTGCATTATAATATCTGGTATGCGTTTAAGCGGAATAATATTGAGATACCGTTCCCGATAAGGACAATCTACCGCCATAAAAAAGAGATAAGCACGATTAAGCCGGAGGATATTGAGACATATCTTAAGGGCATGGATTTTCTTAAGCCCTTATCGGATGCGGACATGAAGAGGGTTTCTGCTGCGGCAAAGATGGAAGTTTACGGTGAAGGGGAGATTATTTTTAAGCAAGGGGATAAGGGCGACACATGTTATTTTATCAAAGAGGGCGCTGTTGATGTATTTCTTAGAGGCGAGGCTGGTAAAGAGAATTATGTGGCAACGCTTCAAGTCGGCGGGTTTTTCGGAGAGATGAGCCTTCTTACAGGGGAGGAGAGAAAGACGACTGTCAGGGCAAAAGGAGATTCCCTGCTCATTGTTATAGATTCAAGGAGTTTCTGCGAGGTGTTTGAGAAGAGCCCTGATTTAATGGAAAGTCTCAGCAAGATAGTTGCGGCCAGGTCCATTGAATTGGAAGCAACCAAAAGAAAGATTGTAACAGAGGCAGAAAAGATTGAGGCGCAGAGGGTTGTATCAAGCGCTGTCCTTGACAAGATTAGATCATTTTTTAAAGGGAAGGTAAAATCATGAAAATTAAGAATTTGAACCTTGTCCCCGAAATTTTTTATCGGGGATTAGAAATTATTCTATTAATCCTCCTGATAGCTTTTCTGCCTGCGGCTGCCTTTTCGTCAACAATAATCCTGGAAGGGAGCATGGATGAGCTTATAGAGATTGAGCAGAATCAAGGCTTTTCTATCCCGCCTTCAGGGTTAAAGAAATTAGTGTTCCGTTTTGCAAGCCCGGTTTCATTTGCAAGTTCAACTGTAAAGCAGGATGTTAAAGATTACACGCTTGTCTATGAGCCCAAGCCCGCATCCGTAGAAACAGAGACCGACGTCTTCGGGAATAAATTCACTAAGGTTACATGGCTTAATATAAACAGGAATGCCTCTGTAAGCGGGAAGTTTACGGCTGCGCTATTTATAACCCTCAAAGAACTGGCGAGCGCAGCGCCGTTTCCATTAAAAGATGCAGCAGAAAAAGAAAAAAGGTTTCTTGTTTCTACGCCGCTTACGCAGGCAGATAATCAAAGGGTTAAAGGACTGGCGAATAACCTTTCAAGAGGCGCCGCCACAGAAGAAGCGGCAGTAATCCAGATTTTAAACTGGGTGGTTGATAATGTTAAATATACTACCAATCCTCCGCAGTATGACGCTGTCTATACGCTGGATACAGGAACCGGGAACTGCCAGAATTTTTCACATCTGTCTATTGCGCTTTTAAGGGCTGTTGGCATACCTGCAAGGATTGTAGGCGGAATTACCCTGAATAAGTCATGGAAGGCGCCTCTTAAAAAAGGGAGCCTTGTCCAGAGCATAGGACAAGGCGGTCATGCGTGGCTTGAGGTATATTATCCTGATATCGGTTGGATTCCCTATGATGCCCAGCAGAGCCATCTCTTTGTAAGTCCAAGGCACATAAAACAGACAGTAGGGTTAGATGCAAAGGACATAAACGACTCATGGCTTGCCTCGCCAACGCTTCCGCCGTTCAGAGAGGATATTCAGGCAAACTTTGTAAGAGACGATATAAAACTCTCATTTAAAGATATCAAGGCAAATCCATCCAATTATATCCTTACCAATGCAGTTATCTCGCATGTTGAAAAACCTGTTATAGAGATTCCGGCCCCTGAAAGGCCCAAGCCAAAACCTGCAAAGGTTATGGAAAGGGTTGAGTTTGGGAATATGGAATTTCCTTCTTTTGTTGATATATTCGTTAAAGGCAAAGGAGGGGAGGAAGGCTATAAGACGCTTGACAAAGAGACGGCTGAATATGTTACCTCCGAATACACATACGCCCAGGCAGTTACTATTTCAAGGCAATTAAGGCTTGAGGAGATAAATCTTGCAATGCACAAATTTGGAGGCAGGGCAGGGAGCCTGTGGCTGGATGTTGTTAAGGATGACAATGGAAAGCCAGGCATGGAAGGGGTAAGAAGCTTTCCGCTCAATCTTGATACCGTGAAATACTCTCCGGGATACCAGTGGTTCCCGTTCAGATTTGCTAAAGAACCCCCTGATAGATACATTCAGGGGCAGGTTTCTGACAATCCTGTCCTGGTGCCGGGCCGTTACTGGATAATTTTGAGAAAATCTAAGGATGCGATCGTGAATTGGTTTTATATCCCCGGCAATCCTTACGGCGATGCGGATGATACCCGCTCAACCAGCCAGGGGATTGACTGGTTAGACATATTAAATTACGATTTTAACTTCAAGGCAGCAGGGGTGTATTTAGAGTAGAGGGTTAAGGTAGAAACAGGTCTTTAGACCTGTTAAAAATAACATGGCTGAAGCCATGTTTCTACGATAAGAAAAAGGAGGAACAAAGTGAAGGTCTTTACAGAAGAAGAATTAAAACAATACGACGGAAGCCAGCAGGGAAAGCCGATACACTTTGCTTACAAGGGCAAGGTCTATGATATTACGGCCAGCCCTTTATTCCTGGACGGCCTCCACTTTGAGCATTATGCAGGCATGGATTTGACCGATTATATGGCCGATGCGCCCCACAAAGATGAGGTGCTGGAAAAATTAAGGGTAGTTGGCGAATATAAGGGCGGATAAAATACAGGCTAAAAAGGTTGGAGAGGGAGGCAGAGGCATTTCTATTCGCCATTCTCTGCAATCCGGCCGGCAAGATTAGCCTCCGAACCGTGGCTGTAGATTGTTTTATATGCCTCATAATAACCTATTACTCTTTCCACATATTTTCTTGTCTCCTGATATGGGATGTTTTCCACAAATTCATCCGCATCAAGCCTGCCCCATTTTTTCAGCCACTCGTCCACTGCATTGGGGCCGGCATTATATGCGGCAACAGCAAGAGGGAGATTACCTTTAAATCTCGTAATCATTGTTTTAAGATACCATGCGCCAAAATTTATATTAATGGCCGGTAGAAACAGCTTATCTTGTTTAAATGACGGGTGAGAAAGTTTTCTGGCTATCATTTCTCCTGTGCCCGGCATTATTTGCAGCAAGCCGACTGCCCCTGCGCCTGATACTGCCTTTTCATCAAATTCACTCTCCTGCATCATTACTGCATAGACAAGGAGAGGATCTATTTGCAATTCATTGGCAGCGCTCTCCACCAGTTCTTTATAGCCTTCAGGGAAGGCGAGTTGGTATGCGAAATCAGTAAAATCATATGATAAACTCCTCGCTGAAATATAGGAATGATAAAAATCACCTGCCTGCCTGTATAGTAAACTTATATTTATCGGGTCTTGCCTGTAGTTCATGGACGCCAATTCCTTTAATGCAAGGTTGTTCAGCCCAAGCCCTAATAATCTCCGCGCCCTTTGCATAGGCAGAGACTCATGTGAATTTGCGATTTCCGATTTCCGATTTCCGATTTTAAAATTCACCTCCTGCAGTTCGTGACCTGAAATCATTTCTAACGCCTTTCTGCTCTTGACAGAATAATAGACGGGTGGAAAACTATCTGCGGCAATCTTGAATAGCCTTGCAGCATTATCCTTTTTACCCAACATAAGAGATATCTTCCCCTGCCAATATACTGCCCGCATCCTTAACGGCGAGTTTTCCAGATGATTCAATGTTTCAAGGGATTCCTCCAAATTTCCCTGAGAGTATAATATCCAGCCTATCTGCCACAGCGCATCATTTTTATAAGAAGATGAAGGATTTTCTGCTATAAGTTGTTTTAAAAAAACAGCAGTCAGATTCACATCCCCTTCATCTTTTGCAATCATGGCAAGCCTGTAAATTGCCTCATCTCTCAGGGTTCTGTCATTATATACAGATATAAAAGCCTTTAATACATCTCCGGCGGATTTGAAATCCTTTAGCTTAATATAAGTCCTGGCAAGATAGATAAGCGATTCCTGTCTTATTTTACCGTCTCCCGAAGATGAGGATAATTCTTTAAAAATCTCCACGGCCTTTTTATAATTTCTTGCCTGATAAAATACCTGCCCGAGCAGGAAACTCATTTTGTCGTCATGTTTTAACGGGACGTCATACGGAAACCACGGCGGGCCTTCAAAAAGATATGCCTTGCTTTCTTCAATAGCCTTTTTATAATTTCTTGCTTTTAATAAGCCCTTTGCCCTCGTAGAGAATTCATCTATGTTTAATTTTCTGACCTCGCCTGATAATATCTGGGAAATAAAAGAATTATCGCTATATTCTGCTTGCGGGAATTCGGTCAGTAATCTTTTAATAAAAGGAAAGGCTTCTCCCTGTCTGTTGCTCTGCAGTAAGAGAGGGATAAGTTTGTAAAGGATGCGCGGGGCCTGCCCCCGAATGTCTTTATCGGGGGTTTGAGGGTTATCCGAATAGGTTGCCAGAATATCTTTATATGTATTTATTGAGTTTGTTATATCGCCCTTTGCAAGGTAGATGTCGCCGATTTTTTCTTGGGCAGAGGGTTCTAACGGGCCCTTAGCATTGTAGTTGATGCAGGCAGTGAATGCGTTTAATGCCTCGTCAACTTTATTAAGAGATAGATATGCCTCTCCAAGATAATACAGGGCATAGTCGGAGAGGATAGGATCTCCTTTTCCTGCTGATTCCAGATATCCTATTGCCTTTTCAAAGCTGCCGTCCTGGTATGCCTTGTAGCCGAGGGAGAGGTTATTTTCAGGTTCTCCTGCATGGACATGAGGCACAGCAACAAAGATATACGAGGCGACAACAAAAGATATTATGTGTCTTATATCAATCATGCGATAAAAGTAACACAGCCATTAGTGGTTGTCAATTTAACCCTAAATGCGCCTTTCCTTGACATCTCCTCCTAAGTTGTTTTAAACTTCACAAATATGAACCC
>JBBTFC010000090.1:0-2941 GCA_038042015.1 Deltaproteobacteria bacterium | reverse complement strand
GGTTTTAAATCAGCAGGCATTGCGTGCGGTATCAAGAAGGACGGGAAAAAAGACCTTGCCCTGATATATTCTGAATTGCCTGCTGTTGTTGCGGGTGTGTTTACAAAAAATAAAATAAAGGCAGCGCCTGTCCTTATTGATATGCAGAGGATTAAAAAAGGTCTGTGTCAGGCAATAATTATAAACAGCGGCAATGCCAATGCCTGCACAGGCAAAAAAGGCATGGAAGATGCAAAAAGCATGGCTGCGGCAGTTGAAGATGCCCTTGGAATAAAAAAGTGTTTTGCAATGGTCTCGTCAACAGGGGTTATTGGGCAGAGGCTCCCGATTGACAGGCTAAAAAAAGGCATTCCAAAACTTGTTTCGTCCCTTTCATCAAAAGGCTGGAATGATGCAGTTAATGCGATTATGACAACAGACGCATTTCCAAAGATTGCGTTTGAAAAATGCAGAATAGGCGGCAAAGATATTACTGCTTTAGGCATTGCCAAGGGCGCGGGTATGATATGCCCGAATATGGCTACTATGCTGGCATTTATCGTAACTGATGCAGCGGTAGAAAGAAAAACATTGCAATCGGCTTTGAAAAAAGCGGTTGACAAATCGTTTAACAGTATTACCGTGGACGGAGATACATCAACTAACGATACGGTGTTGCTCATGGCCAATGGAAAAGCAGGGAATAAGCAGTTTACAGTTCACAGTTCACAGTTCACGCCTTTTTATCAGATGCTTGAAAAGGTCTGTCAGGGTCTTGCAAAGATGATTGTAAGAGATGGTGAAGGCGCAACAAAGCTATTGGAGTTTAGTGTTAGCGGCGCAAAGACAGATAAAGACGCAAAAAAGATCGCAGAGGCTGTTGCAAATTCGCCTCTTGTGAAGACGGCATTCTTTGGCGAGGATGCCAATTGGGGAAGAATAATTGCTGCAATAGGCCGTTCAGGCGCATATGTGAAAGAAGAAAAGATAAATATATATTTCAATGGTGTGCCTGTTGTGTTAAGAGGTCTTGACGCAGGCAGAGAAAAGGATGCGGCAAAGGTTGTTAAGAATGAGAATATATGCGTAAAGATTGAGATGGGTTTGAGCAAAGGCAAAAAGACAGTCTGGGCGAGCGATCTGTCGTACGATTATGTAAAGATAAATGCGGCGTATAGAAGCTGATAGCTCATAGCTGATAGTAGTTTTTACTATAAGCCATGAGCTAATGGCTATGAGCTTAAAAACCGGAGGTTTTTATGGAAGGTTTGGCAAAAGAGGCAGACAGGTGGTTCAGGCAGGCAGAGAATGATCTGAAGTCATCAGAATGGAGCCAGCAGGGCGGTTTTTATGCCCATGCGTGTTTCTGGGCTCAACAAGGCGCTGCAAAGGCGCTGCGGGCATTCCTGTTCATGCAAAAGGAGGATGCAAGGGAGACTCGTTCTGTCAGCGAACTCCTTGAAAGGTGCCTTACATACGAGGAAGACTTTAAGGCAATTGTTGAATCCGGCGGCAGATTAGATATATATTACAAGACAAGCCGGTATCCTGACAGCCTTCCAGGCGGCATACCTGCCGAGATTATCTCTGCGAGAGATTCCAAAGAGGCGATAAATATCGCATCGGATATTTTTGCCCTTGTGGAGGAAAAGAGAAAGGCGTATGTTCCGGAAAAGATGTAGTTAGACTATGAGAAAGGAGTCTTATTGGCAGATAATCTTATTTATATCCTTGCCTTCATCTTCGGCAGCATTGTAGGAAGTTTTTTAAATGTCTGCATCCACCGCATCCCGGAAGGCAAATCAATAATATTTCCATCATCCTCTTGTCCGAATTGCAATAATCCGATTGCATTTTATGATAATATTCCTATTGTAAGTTATATTGTCCTTCTTGGCAGGTGCCGTAGTTGCAAAACCCCTATCTCGCTGCGGTATCCTTTTGTGGAATTTTTAACAGGTCTTGTTGCTGTAATATTATTAAATACCTTTGGCTTTTCAGCTGGACTTCCTGCATATTTTATCTTCACAGCAAGCCTTATTGTAATAACATTCATAGACCTTAAATACCAGATAATCCCGGACATTATAAGCCTTCCCGGGATTGCTGTAGGCTTGTTGGCTTCTTATTTTTTGCCGGTCGGGATATTGAATTCTATCATAGGGGTTTTAGTCGGAGGCGGAACCCTTTTTCTGATTGCCTTTGGCTATCACTTTGTTACAGGCAGGGAAGGCATGGGCGGCGGAGATATAAAGCTCCTTGCAATGATAGGCGCATTTCTTGGGTGGAAAGCCGTTATAATAACCTTATTCACAGGCTCGTTTATCGGCGCTGCTGCCGGGTCTGTATTGATGCTGGCAAAAGGTAAGGACAGCAAATACGCCATACCCTTTGGTCCGTTTCTTGCCGCAGGCGCGTTAGTTGCCCTCTTTTTTGGAGAATATCTTATAAAATGGTATTTAGCGGGTATGTTTGCTGGTATGTGAGTTATGGATAAGATAAAAAAGACTTGGGGTATAAGGGGCCAGCTTATTGCAGGACTTACGCTTGTAACAGTGGCTGCCATAGCCCTTCTTGGATTTTTAAGCATCAAGATGCTGGAATGGAGCGTTTTGTTTAGAAAGGCTAAAGAGGCAGAGGTCATTGCCGCGGTTGTTCAAACATTTGTTCAGGACAGGCCGCCTATTGAATCTGTCGGAGGCAGATATGATGCAGAGGCAAAGGGGTTCAGGGATTTTGTAAAAAGTATTATGGGAAAAGGCATAATAAGAGATATGAGTATAACAGATGAAAAAGGAAAGGTATTTTTTGTTACAGGCGGGGGTGTGCTGACAGACAAAGACGAGGGGAGGCTGCTCTTTTCTGTTAAAGGATTAGCGGTGAAGACTACAGGCGGAGGGTGGTTTGAGGGGGTTGGAAAGGAATTGTTTATATCAACGTCCGTGAAACAGGGACAGGGGGC
>JBBTFC010000089.1:4376-5958 GCA_038042015.1 Deltaproteobacteria bacterium | reverse complement strand
ACAAAAGCAGGCAGAGGATGCGCTGCTGGTTTCAGAAGAGAAGTTCAGGGCGCTTGCCGAGCAGTCTATCGCCGGTACCTGTCTCATCCAGGATGGCAAGTTCGTCTATGTGAATCCCCGCCTTGCAGAGATTCTGGATTTCAGGCAGGAGGAAATGCTCGGCTTGCCGATATTGGACCTTGTGGCAGAGCCGGATCGCGATATGGTAAGGGAGAACATACGCAAGCGGATATCGGGCGAAGTGTCATATTTACATTACACTTTTCATGCGCTAAAAAAGGGAGGCTCCGAGGTCCCGATGGAAGTTTATGGAAGCGCCATGAAATATTTTGGACGCCCGGCTATAATTGCGACAGTGTTGGATATTACAGAACGAAAAGCGGCAGAAGAAAAGATTAAACATATGGCCTATCATGACCATCTGACCGGCCTTCCAAACCGCGCCCTCTTCTACGACCGCCTGCATCAGGCCATCCTGACCGGCCACAGGGAAAAAGAACCGGTTGCCTTGATGTTTTTGGATCTGGATCGTTTTAAAGAGATTAACGATACCTATGGCCACAATTGCGGCGACTTCCTGCTAAAACAGGTGGGTAGCAGGATCAGGGAAATTTTGCGGGAATCTGATACGGTTGCCAGGATTGGGGGAGACGAATTTGCAGTAGTTCTCCCGCGGCCGGAAAAAATAGAAGGAGCTGTCCGGACCGCGGAAAAGATCATGGAAGCAATAAAAAACCCTTTTAGTCTGGAAAAAACGACAGTGAATGTTACGGTCAGCATCGGCATAGCCGTCTTCCCTAATCATGGTAAGGACATTGACCTCCTCCTCCAAAGGGCAGATGCGGCAATGTATGCGGCCAAGCAGTCGGGAAGAGGCTTTGTTGTATACGGCAATTAGATACTAAAAATATCCTCATTCCCCGCATAATGAATGACGGAGTCTATGTAGAGAGCTTAAAACATTCTCCTCGCAACTGCCAGGCTCGTCTGCCAAATCTATCCCAATCTGATTATTATATAAATCCATTAATTTCTCGCAGCATTTATTTGATTCTCCGCCCTTCGAGGAAAAAATCTTATATCCGCTATCCTCTTCATGAGCGTTCCCAAGCCCCTTGGTAAAGGCGGCGCCAAAACGTTTCGTCATTTCACAGATAAGATACGCGTGCCGCGCCGCGTCGCCAAGGCCGTTATGAAGAGATTTGCGCCCCCAATATTCCTTGGTCATATCCTGATCCCACTGAGATGATTTTTTAAAACTGTAAGCGCGAAGGCAATCTATAGGATGAAAAACACAAAATTTTTCTTCTGCCCAATCATATACAGGCGCGGTTTCAGTCAGGTCTTCAATGCTTACAATCTTTCCGTTTATACAAACCTCTTTCTTACAATCGTCTGGGGCATTTTGCGGCGCAAAACTATTATCGATGCATGTGTTGGAGTTAATGGTGTGGGTGGAGGCGGCGCAGCCTGAGATTATGGATAGTATCGCAGCCAGATAAACAAGCTTCATATACAACACACCTGATTAAGCAACTCAGACAATTATCAATACCTTTTCAGCTCCCTAATCTCTTTTGTC
>JBBTFC010000089.1:2787-4276 GCA_038042015.1 Deltaproteobacteria bacterium | reverse complement strand
ATTAAGCAACTCAGACAATTATCAATACCTTTTCAGCTCCCTAATCTCTTTTGTCTTCACCTTCAGATTAAGTATCTCGTCGGTATCAAGATACGTCCATGCCTTTTCCATGATAACCGGATAATAATCCTTAAGCGCGTCGGCTACAGCATCGGCCCTGCCTTTATACATCTTGCCTTGATCATATCGCACCAGATGCTGATACGGTATGTTATTGTATTGCCCGCCGTATCTCGTCTCGTAAACCGGTATCGCTTCGTATATCTCCCAGCCCCTGACAACGCTTCCTTCCATTTCAAGTTTTTTGACCCACATCTTTTCGCCGGAGAGCGGTTCGCGCATCTCATATGCAACCCAACCGCCGAGCTTCATCTCGAATTTTCTTTCGCTATAAACTTTTTTCCCCTCATTGTCGCTATAGTAAACATATTCCCATTTATCGTATTTGGTATCTGTTGTTAGGAAGACCCTTGGGGCAAGGGTAATGTCGGCATTCTTCTTGTCCGGATAAGTTACGTCGTCAAGGGTAGGATACGGACCGACGGAAGTCATGCCCTTTGCGATTATTATCTTATCCAAATCAACACCCATCGACTTTGAAAAACCCTTGCCTACTTGAGCATAGATCGGGTCTATCAGGGAGCTCTCCGCGTCTTTGTAGAATGGATTGACGACTATAACAGTCGCTTTTATTGAAGCAGGCGGCATCTTCTTTGGCGGCTCATAATTATAAAAATAATTATCGCCCCAGTGCGATACGGGAAGCGGTGGCGGCGGCGGCGGAGCGACTTCAGGCCCCCCGGCGCACCCCCCGCCATTTTGTCCTGAAAGCAAACCGGCTGCTGCAATTAAAAGAACCGCGCTTTTGACTCTTTTCATAATATAGGATGATTTACCCATATACCCTCCCCTTTATCCCCTCCCGTTAAGGGAGTGGGAGATTTTTGATACCCTGCGGTCTTGCTGCAGGGGTAGTTCATTTTTTATTAGCCGGCTGAGGTGGCTGGCCTGGCTGAGGCGGCTGAGACTTGTCCTCGTGTGTGGTGCGCTGCTGTGTCATGGGCTGGTGGACGGCACACCCTGTCATCGTCATACTCATAAATACAAGCATGACAAAGACCACACCGATTAAAAAAATTAAATTACCCTTCAATTTCATAATCCACCTCCCTTTTTTGGTTCACCACGATTAACGGGGTTCAGGTTTTAAACCTGATACAGCCGAGGAATGTTCAATACGGATTTTCCTTTGCTGGAATTTTTATATCTCAAAATTTAATAAACATCAAGGTGTTTCATGAGGAGACATATCTGGCTATAAGTTTTTTCTGTCCTGTGCCGGGAAACATCACAGTAAGCTTCGCATCCGCGCCCATCCCTTCCTTTGCCTTTATAATGCCGGCGCCAAAACTCGGATGTTTTATCTTCATCCCTATCTTCCATGGGTCGTTGTCTGTGAATTCATCATAGACAATCCGCGGTTCTTCAA
>JBBTFC010000089.1:0-2687 GCA_038042015.1 Deltaproteobacteria bacterium | reverse complement strand
AACCTTGATTGTCCCTGAAATCTTGATTCGCCATAGATAGTCCTCTCCCTTGCGCCGAATAAAAAGAGTTTTTTCATAGCCCTTGTCATTCCCACATAACAGAGCCGTCTCTCTTCCTCAAGCTCATCCTCGTTTTTTCCATTAATAGACCTTGAATGCGGAAACAGGCCCTCTTCCATGCCGACCATGAACACAACAGGGAATTCCAATCCCTTTGCTGAGTGTAAAGTCATAAGGGTAACTCTATTTTGTTTATCTTCAAAGGTATCTATGTCGCTTATAAGCGCTACATGGTCAAGAAAATCAGCAAGGCTTACTTTTTCCCTGTTCCTTTCAAAATCCCTCATTGCGGATATAAGTTCATGCAGGTTTTCTATCCTTGCCTCTGCCTCTTCTGTTTTTTCTCCCTCCCACATCTTTATATAGCCGCTTTCCTCAAGTAGCATCTTTGCAAGCTCATGGATAGGAAGCTTATCTATCAGCCCTTTAAATTTTTCAAGAAAGACTATAAAACCATGTCCCTTATGCTGAGGCAGAATACCCTTTTGAATAGCAAGTTTGAATGCGTCAAATAGGGGAATGCCCTGCTCTGCGCCAAATGATGCGGCCCTGTCAATAGTTGTCTTACCGATACCCCTTGGCGGCGTGTTTATTATACGCATGAGGCTTAAGCTGTCGTTTGGATTTGCAACAACCTTCAGATACGAAATAGCGTCTTTGATTTCTTTTCTTTCATAAAATCTAAGGCCGCCGACAATATTATACGGCATCCCGCTCCTTATGAAATGTTCTTCAAATATTCTGGACTGCGCATTGGTGCGGTAAAATATTGCAAAATCCTTATATGCAAGACCGCTCTCTTTTCTTATCTCTTCTGTTTTAGAGTATATAAGACCTGCCTCATGATGCTCGTCCCTTGCCATTTGATAATGGACCAGTTCTCCATCTAAGTTTTCAGTCCACAGGGTTTTGCCTATCCTCTTTGTATTTTTCTCCACAACAGAGTTTGCGGCGGCGAGTATATTCTTTGTTGAACGGTAGTTCTGTTCGAGCCTTATAATTTTAACCTCTGGAAAGTCTCTCTCAAATTCAAGAATATTTTTTATGTCTGCCCCGCGCCAGCCGTAAATTGACTGGTCTTCATCGCCAACCACGCACAGATTCTTATGTATTGCCGACAAGAGATTTATAAGCATATACTGGGCGCGGTTTGTATCCTGATATTCGTCCACAAGGATGTAGTTAAATCTTTTCTGGTATTTTTCTAAGACCTGAGGCGCTTCTCTAAAGAGTCTTATGGGTTCGCATATTAAATCGCCGAAATCCAGAGCGTGGTTTTGCCGTAGTTTCTCCTGATAAAGTTTGTATACATGGGCAGCCCTCTGTCTAAAGAAGTCTTCAGCCTCCATTGTATAATCATTCACAGAAAGCGCTTCATTCTTTGCCTGATTTATGTGGGAAAGGATTGCCCGCGGGCTGAATGCCTTTTCATTTATATTCAGTTCAGACATGCAGAGCTTTACAAGCGCCAATTGATCATTATCGTCATAGACAATAGAATTCGGATCAATGCCGATATAATGGCCATCCTTTCGCAAAATGCGTAAACCAGTGCTGTGGAATGTGCCTAAGAGTAAATCTCTGGCCATTGGCCCTAAAATCTTTTCAAGCCGCTCCTTCATTTCCCCTGCTGCCTTATTGGTAAAGGTGACTGCAAGGATATTGTACGGAGGGATGGTTTTTCCCATTATCAGATAGGCAATCCTGTAGGTGAGAACCCTTGTCTTGCCGCTCCCTGCGCCTGCGAGTATAAGAACCGGGCCGTCTGTCTTTTTTACGGCGTCGGCCTGCTGGGGGTTGAGGTGGTTTAGAATATCCATTTTAGGTAATGAGCTTTTTTAATTATTAATGATTACCACAAATTAAATGGAATGTGAAACTAAAACTGGATATGTTTTTTTATTTCCTCTCCTGTAACTTTTTCTCAAAAATAGCAAGGTTTTTATTCTTAAATGACAAAAATAAAAAATAGCTTGACAATCAATAAGGAATATTTTATAAATAACCTCTTCAATTCCAACCTGTTACCATATAAGAATCCATATTTTATTTTTATTTACAAATACAGGTTGGATTTTTGCTGGCGTAGCTCAATGGTAGAGCAGCTGATTTGTAATCAGCAGGTTGCGGGTTCGAATCCCATCGCCAGCTCCAGAAAGACAGTGGTCAGTGGCCAGTGACCAGAATAGACCGAATTAAACTGATCACTGGCCACTGTTCACTGTAGTTAAGGGAGAGGTACCCGAGTGGCCAAAGGGGGCAGACTGTAAATCTGCTGGCATTGCCTACGGAGGTTCAAATCCTCCCCTCTCCACCATAAAGACAGTAGTTAGTGCGGGTGTAGTTCAATGGTAGAACTCCAGCCTTCCAAGCTGGATACGAGGGTTCGATTCCCTTCACCCGCTCCAGTGAAGATAGTGACCAGTGGCCAGTTTAATTAGGTCTATTCTGACCACTGTTCACTGGCCACTGTAGTTATTGCCCACGTAGCTCAGTTGGTAGAGCACTTCCTTGGTAAGGAAGAGGTTCACCGGTTCGATCCCGGTCGTGGGCTCCAGAAAGACAATAGATGAAGGGAGGTTTTTATGAGCAAGGCCAAATTTGACAGGACAAAGCCGCACATAAAC
>JBBTFC010000088.1:5777-6833 GCA_038042015.1 Deltaproteobacteria bacterium | reverse complement strand
TTCTCATACAAACCTGTTCCTGGATATGGCGTAAGGATGGAAAAATATCCTATCTCGAGTTTTGCCTTAATGGTAAATTCTACCGTCCTCTCAAAAACACCTTCATCATCACAGTCAAAACCAAAGACAAACGAGCCGTCAATACCGATGCCATAATCATGTATCTTTTTAATAACATCAAAATAATTATCAGGCTTGTTAAAACCCTTCCCCATCCTTGAGAGATTATCTTTGGATAATGATTCAAAACCTATTACAAAACCCATGCAGCCGCTCTTTCTGCATAGATCCAGCATCTCATCATCTCCGGCAATGTTAACAGATGTCTGCCCCAGCCATTTAAGATTATACGGTATAATACGCCTTAAAAACTCCTTTGCGTATGTCTTGTTGCTTATGATGTTATCATCAACAAAAAACACAACATTTTTAAGGATAAATCTGCCGTCAAATGGTTTAAGACCTTGTATCTCCCTTTCCACCTCATCTATCGGCCTGTTTCTAAATTTACCGCCAAAGGAATTTGTTACAGAACAGAATTCACAGCCATGCGGACAGCCCCTTGTTGTCTCAATAAAGTGGACAGGCAGATATTTTTTATCTCTGTAGAGCTTCCAGTCTGGTGTTGGCAGATTTACCAGTGGTGGAAATGCGGTGTGCCTGTAAACAGGATTTAAATCGCCTCTTTTAAAATCCTCAAGCAACGAATGCCATAAACCCTCTGCCTCACCAACAACAACACTGTCGCAGTGTTGAAGCGCCTCGTTTGGAAGCTTTGATGCATGCATGCCGCCCATGACAACCTTAATGCCGCGGCGCCTGAAATTATCAGCTATCTCATAGGCGCGGTTTACAGCAGTGGTCATGGCAGTAATACCAACAAGGTCTGCCTCTTCGTTTAAATCAAGAGATTCAACCTTTTCATCAATAATCTTAATTTCCCAGTCAGGCGGTGTAAGCGCTGCAACCTTAAGAAGCCCAAGCGTCGGCAGGCGGAAATAAAAGTCACCGCCCATGAGACTATTTGAGGCTATTGGAGAAATTAAGAGAAGTTTT
>JBBTFC010000088.1:2035-5677 GCA_038042015.1 Deltaproteobacteria bacterium | reverse complement strand
TCACAATGCCCTTCTCATTGATTCTAACATCTCAGGCATCCGTTCTTTTAATATCTCTGAAAAATTGTAAGAGATGATATCTTTGCCTTCCCTCCCCCGTGCAAGCTGATAAACATTATAATACTTATCGGTCCTGCTCCCTTGCAGGTTATATGTCCATATAATCTCTCCTGTCTCTATACGTCTCATGCGCAAAGTGATGTCCATGCTGAATTCATAGGAGACGTAGGGCATCCCGATGATTCTGGTAAGCCAGGCATAAAGGCTTGAGCCGTAATAATATCCTGTCTCCTTGAGGAAGGTGCGGTTCAAAGCCCCCTCTATGCGGTAGTCTGTTTTTGTATATCTATCCAATGGCAAGAACAGAGTATTTTCGAAAATACTGTTTCTCTCCATATTTCTATAGACAGCCTTTGCCACCGCACGGGTAAAGGGTTCCGATTTATAGTCGCTGAACACCGTATAGATGTCCGGCATCTCCGTAACAAACTCTATCCATAAAACTCCAGGGATGAATCCTATCCATTTGTCGGCATTGCTGGTAACCACCTGCGGACGGAGATCAATAAATTCATCTATCCCCAAGGTGCCTGAATGCGGCTTCGCAAAACCTGCAGGGGGCGCCTCGAAATTCATGGAGAGATCAAGTTTTGAGGCCGCACAGCCGGCGATAAGGGAAAAGAGGGCAAAAATAACAATGTTCCCGCTGCGGCAAAAACTAAGTTGTACGGCGTTCATCTTCATCATAACAAACCTGATCCCTGACAATATCCCTGCCCCTGGCGCCTGGTTCCCATCCCATCCTTTTTAAAATATACGGAATACTCCCAAAGGCTATTATGGCCAGTAAGGAAGCGATAAATCCAAAGCTGCCCGGCTTAAAGATAGCGCTGCCAAAGTATGTATAGATAAAACTCGTAGGAATAATGGCAATAAGACTTGCAGTATAAAAATCCATGAACCTTACCCTTGAAAGGCCTGCCGAATAGCTTACAATGTCCCACGGCAGGCTGAAAAGCCTGAGCATTAGGACGGTTTTAAAACCCTCGTTTTCCATTTTTTTATCTATTTTAAGGATTAGTTCACTCCTGATTAGAAGCCGTTCCATAATCTGTCTTCCAAACCACCGCGTCATGTAAAATCCCACAACCGTTGACCCTGCCCCGCCGACAGCAACATATACAGTCCCGTACATCGGGCCAAAGAGAGCGCCGGCAACGATTGTAAGCCCCATAGATGGAAGAAAGAATATAACAGGCTTGATTATACAAATAATAATAAATGCAAGGGGGGCGGCGTTTCCAAAACCATTAACAAATGATTTGATATCATCAGCGCCATGATATGGAATATAAAGATAGCCTAAAACAATAAGCAGCAGGAGTGCGGCTCCCCTGACAATATAGGGACTCAATCTAATAACCCGGGCCTTCATTTCCTATGGTTATGACATTAACATCGGCAGGGGCGTCAAAGTGAAAGAGGTTTTCTTTTATAGATGGATTCAATGCCACATCAGTAAACTCGGTGACAGCAGTATCTCCCTTTTTGCCAATCACCTCAAATTTATGCGGCACCCCCTCTCCCTCTTTATACCAGATATGTATTGCAGTAAGATACCTTGCAACCATGCCGGATTTGGGCTTCATCTCCAATATAAGATTGCCGCCCGGATTATACGCTGCGATGTCAAAATTCTTCTCCATCTCCTTTATTGACATATTCATTGCAGAAGAAAAAAAATTCATTGTCTGCTTTACGGCGAATTGCTCTGAGAGGATATATCTTCGCGCCTCTTTTAAATCCGGCTGATAGACCCACATATTCTTTCCGTCAATAATCGTTATATGCCTTTCAGGTTTTGTTATATCCCAGTAAAGGAGATTGGGTCTTTTCATTGTGATTGTGCCTTTTGTTTCAACCTCTTTTTTAAGCAGCGGAATTTTCTTTCTCTGATATACAGCGGCGCTTATGGCATTTATATCCTTCTGAATATCCTTTAGCCTGTTTAAAGCCTCTGCCATTTCTTTGGCCTGAAGTGGCTTGCCAAAAGATTCAGCCGGATTTTCTTCACTGTTACTGATAGAGATAAATGTAAAAAGAAGCAGACAGACGGTAAACAGTAGACAGTAATGTAGGGGCGACCCCATGTGGCCGCCCTTCAACCTTTTAGATCTCATTATCTGCCGCCTTCCGGTCTTTCATAACAAATGCCTTTTCAACCTTATTTCTGAATGTATAGCCTGCGTTGTAGGCGCAGAATGGATATAGCTTGCCGTCAGGGGCGGAATAATGTATGGCGCAACGTCTTACCCTTTCAAGGTTATAGTTGTAATTATCCATAAAGTGCATGCCAAGAATAAAGAATGTCTTATAGGTATGGCCTTTGTGATCAGGAGACCATGAATATTTTTTATCTGAATAGCCGTCCAGGGTCTTTAAGAATTTATGGAATGTAAGACCTGCCGGGGCTTTTTGACTATTGAAATATTTTCTTACAAGCCCCAATGCCTTAACCCCTGAAAAGTATTTAAACCATCTCTTTTTTGTAGTCTTTGCAAGCTCATTTATTTCTTTCAGAAGTCCGTGAAGATTCAGAAACTGCGTGCCTGGCGTGGCATTCTTATTTTTATCAACAAAAAGGAGCGTGCCCATGACGCAGTGGTGATGGCAGGTATGATTGGTCAGGGCATGACCTGACATGGCTGAACCCAACTTTACAAAAGGCGTAATCGCGCTTAATGGAAACCAGTCCTCGTATGCCTTTGTGATGCCTGTCTGTTTGCCGACCTCGTGTATCATATCCGCAAGGGTAAACCGTTTGCTGAGCCTTTCTGCCTCGGCAAATCTCCCTGTAAAAACTACAGGCTGGACTGCAATCCCTGTAAGCACATCCAGATTTTCAAACGCCAGCTTGATAAGAGGGCCGAGTTGGTGGTCGTTTATGCCTTTTATAACAGTCGGGACAAAGATTATCCTCAGCCCTGCCTTTCTTGCAGATTCAATTACCTGAAGCTTGGTTTTTAACAGCGCCCTGCCCCTTATCTTTTTAAACACCTCGTCATCAACGCCGTCCATCTGGAGATATATATATTGCAGCCCTGCCTCCCTTGCCTTCATGGCAAAATCAGGGTCAGCGAGTTTTATACCGTTGCTTGCTGTTTGTATATGGCTGAAACCCATATCCTTTGCAGCCCTTACAATGTCCAGAAACCTCGGGTGTATTGTAGGCTCTCCACCCATAAACTGAACAGCATCCGCAGGGGCAGGCCTCATGTTTCTTAAATTCTGCATCATCTTTACAACATCCTCATAATCAGGCTGATACGGGTTTGTATTGGAATCGGCGAAGCATACAGAGCAGGAAAGATTGCAATTGCCTGTTATGTCAATATTGGCAAGAGATGTACTGGTTGTATGCATGTTACATATCCCGCACTGGCTTGGACATTTTGTAGCGCCGGTAATGTGCGGGTTTGAAAAACCGCGGCCGTCGCCAAAATGCCACTCCTCCATCTGTAAAAAGAGTTTTGCGTCTGAAAAGACAAGGTCTTTGAATATCCCGTGGCTGGGACACTCCTTCTTAATCATGACCTTTCCGTCTTCTATATATTCAATGGCAGGAATGACCTTCAGGCATTC
>JBBTFC010000088.1:0-1935 GCA_038042015.1 Deltaproteobacteria bacterium | reverse complement strand
TATTTTATATCTCCACAAAATTATACCACTGGTCAGGATACTCCCTGATGCGGTTTTCAAACAACGTTATAATATCCTGGGCATATTGTTCCGTGTTCTCTTCTCCATTTTCTATTATCACAGGCTTCTCTACAATCACGCGATAGCCGTTTCCGTCTTTAACTACAAACGCAGGCAGGATGGAAGCCCCTGTCATCCTTGCAAGGGCAAACGGACCTCCCGGGAAATGCGCTGTTTTGCCGAAAAAATTTACCATGACGCTGTTCCCTGAGCCGATGCTGTTTCTGTCAACAAGCATGGCCACAACCTCGTTTTTTTGCAGCGCATTGGCCAATTCCAAGGTGGCAAACGGAGAATCGCCGAGGATAACTGTATTTACATTATGCTGTTTCCTGTATCTCTCCCGTATGTCATCTATCGTCTCTATGCCGTCACGGAATGTTACAACATTTATCTTTATATTGTGTTTGCCGACAAATACTGCGCCGAGTTCCCAGTTTCCAAGATGCCCTGTTAAAAGCACAACACCTTTCCCTCTCCCTATCGCTGTATTAAGGTTTTCCATGCCATCGAACCTTTTTATCGCCTCCAGCAGGGAATCCTTATCAATAGACCTGAATCTACCGTAATCAACAAGATAGGTAGAATAATTTCTAAAGGTATTCAGCGCCAATGACGTTATCTCATTTTCGCCTGTCTCAGGAAAAACCCTTTTGAGATTTTTCTTTACATGCTGTCTCGCCCTTTTATAGAAGAGATAGCTTATATCCGCTATTCTCCTTGCAAACCAGTAAGAAAGCCATGTCGGCAAATATCCTATCCCCCATATCCCGAATTTATATACTATGGGCTGGGCAAGAAAATGCCTTTCTGCCGCAGACCTGACTTTTTTATTGTTTTCTATTGCCATTTCCATAATTATATTTTCTATCACAAAATCACATAAAAAAACAACACATTTTTATACATAACACCTCTTTCTTTTTTTTATTTGTATTCTCTGCTGCCTTGTGATATTCCTTTCACAAGCAAACTAAACCGTTTACCACCTTGGGACGTCTGACCAAAAACGCTATATCTGACCTGAATTTTCATGAAAAACAGACAAAAACCAAAGATTGCCTTTTTCTCATTCACCTGCTGCGAAGGGTGTCAGCTCCAGGTGCTTTCCTGCGAGGACGAGCTTGCCGATATTATAAGTCTCGTGGATATAGTGAACTTCAGGGAGGCCGTTGATGAAAAAAGGGATGATTATGAGATTGCGTTCATAGAAGGAAGCGTCAGCAGAGAACACGAGATAAAGGAAGTTAAAAAGATACGCGAAAAGGCAAATATCGTTGTTGCGCTCGGCGCATGCTCTTCAACAGGCGGACTCAACTGCCTTAAGAACAGATTTTCTATGGAAGATGTAATAAAAACTGTTTACGGAAACAAACCAAAATATTATAAACAGTTTGAGACAATACCTGCACGGCCCATTGATGCAGTAATTCCTGTAGACTATTACATCCACGGCTGCCCCATAACAAAGGCTGAATTCCTGCATGTCCTCAAATCGCTTCTTTTAGGCAAAAAACCGGAGATTCCTAATTACCCTGTATGCGTTGACTGCAAGATGGCAGGTAATATATGCGTATTTGAAAAAGGGATGACATGTGTCGGCCCTGTCACGCGTGCGGGCTGTTCCGCAATATGCGTTACCTACGGCTGCGTCTGCTGGGGCTGCCGTGGACTTGTAGATGACCCGAATATTGAAGCCCATGAGGATACCTTGAAAAGATACGGGCTAACCGTTGGCGGAGTTTTGAGGAGTTTTGATTTGTATGGAGGGTGGGAGAGGCATAGGGAAAAGAAGTAATAAGAGGAAAATAAATCTGTCATCTTTTTCTTTATTTTCTTTAAAGTAACATTGAATGAAGGCAGCCTACGATCGCC
>JBBTFC010000087.1:0-27694 GCA_038042015.1 Deltaproteobacteria bacterium | reverse complement strand
TAACACAGATACCTCAGGAGACCACAAAGGCTGTTATAACAAGCCTGTTTCTGGTATTTATTGTAGATGGCATTATAACGGCAGTGTTTTTTATGTAAGATTTTAGTCTGCTACGGGTGGAGTCTATATTTTGGATAAATTGATAGAGATAAAAGGGCTTTATTATGCAGCAGATAGTGGCAATAAAATATTTGAAGATGTTGACGCAGAATTTTGTGGAGGCGAGAAAGTTGCCATTATAGGGCCGCTTGCTTCAGGCAAGGCTACATTGCTGAGATTGCTTCTGGGACTTGAAAAACCTCAAAACGGCGCAATTTATCTGTTCGGCAAGGACATAGGAATACTCGAACGTTCAGAGATTGACATATTGAGGCAAGGTATCGGCGTTGTCTTTGAAAATGCCTCTCTTATAAGCAATCTTAAGGTAATTGAAAATGTTATGCTTCCTCTTCAATATCACACCAATTTGACTCCTGATGCTATAATGGAGAAAGCGGTTTTTCTTCTTGGGTCTGTAGGATACAAAGGAGATATGTGGGAACTTCCCGGGCCGCTGCCGTCTTATACAAAAAAGACCATTGAGTTTGCCAGAGCAATGGCGCTTGACCCTGGCATAATGATATATGATAGACTCATGGAAGGGTTAGATGAGCGCCAGAGTTTGGAACTCGTTAGATTTGTGGATGGATTTCATAAAGCTAAAAAGGACAGATTAAGCATCATGATCGCCAATGATAAAAGGGGTGTAAGAGATATAATGACTGACAGGGTATTACGGATAGAAAACAGGAGAATTATTTAATTGGCCATGGCAAAGGCAGGGCAAAAAGACCCCAGATTTAAAAACCTTGAAAAAAAGGTAGGCATTTTTGTTTCTATTGTTATTGTGATGTTGCTCTCTATATTCTTTTTTATGGGAAAGGAACGGGGGATGTTCATTAAGAAATATCATCTATTTTTTATTGTTGACAGCGGAATGGGTTTTATTGAAGGGATGCCTGTGAAATTATCAGGATTTAAGATAGGAAAGGTGAAGTCCATGTCTTTAACCTCCGAGGCCAGGGTAAAGGTAGCCATGGAGATAAGCAAAGAATATCAGAAATGGATAAGACAGGGTTCTGTTGCCAGAATGATGAAAGAAGGGGTCATAGGAGAGACAGTTGTAGATGTTACTGTAGCCCCTGCTTCTGCCATGATAATAGAAGACGGGAAAGAACTTCCCTATGAAAAGGTGATGGGAATAGAAGAGTTGCTTGTAAAAGAGGTAAAGCCTGTTCTTCAGGAGGTTAAGGAAACTATCGGCTACATAAATAATCCGGAGGGCGATATAAAGAAGGCCATCGCCAATATTACAAAGCTGTCAGAAGGATTATTGGAGACAAAGGCCAATCTGAATGGGGTATTGAAAGATGCAAAGAATACTGTCAGTGAGGCAACTTCCGCATTCAGGAAAGCGGATTCTGCATTTGGCAAGGTCGGTAATATCGGTGAAAAGGCCTCGCCTGTGATTGATAAGCTTAATGCCGTGGCAGAGGATGCGGAGAAGGCATCAAAAAAGATCCCGGAGGTTATGGATAAGGCTACAAAGATAATGGACGATGTAAAAGGGTTTAGCGATGTCCTTTCAAAAAAAAGCCATGGGATAAAAAATATGATTGAGGATACGGAAGAGATGCTGGGTGACACAAAAGAGATTATTAAAGGGGCTAAGGATACCTGGCCAATAAATATAATGCTGCCTCCAAGGGAAGAATTTAAGCTTGTGCCGCTGGATGGGATGGAGAAATGAATAAGTCACAAGTCACAAGTCACGAGTCTGGTGTCTGGTGTCTGGTGACCGTATTTTCACTGTCTACTGTGTTTTTCGGTTGTGCTTCCACGAAACCTCCCGAAATATCAAAGATTCAAATTGAGGCAATAGATTTTAACCAGAGAGGGGTTCTTGCGGTTGAGGCTGGAAAATACAATAAGGCATTGGTTGAATTCCAAATCGCGCTTCAATTGAATACAAGCGTGGATAACCAGAAGGGGATCGCCGTAAATCTTTTGAATCTGGGAAGGCTGTATCTTCTTATGGAAAGGTTTGATGATGCGCGGACAACATTTAACAGGGTGATAAATATCGGCGTCGGTCTTAACGACCAATTTATCCTTTCTGAAGGCTATGCGAGCCTTGGTAGATATTATTACCTGACCGGCGGCAATAATAAAGATGCTATAGATAACATGGAAAGGGCTGCGGCTATAGACCGCAAACAGGGTTATCGGACAATAGGCAACAGGCTTAATATAATAGGAATGGCATACAAAGCCGGCAATAAACCGGAAGAGGCAGAAAAGGTTTTTAATGACGCCCTGAAATTAAACAAAAGTTATGATATGGAGGCGGATATCTCCGATTCGCTGCGGGGATTGGGAGATATTTGGGTTGAAAAAGGTGATTATAAGAAGGCCGGAGAACTTTATGAAAATGCCCTTGCAATAGATAAGAAACTTGGGCTAAGCGCAAAGATTTCCATTGACCTGTCCAACCTGGGCAAATTAAGTCTCAGGGAGAACAACACTAAAAAGGCCCTGGATTTTTTTCTTAGGGCATATGCGGTTGACAGCAGCAGAGGGAATGATAGAAGAACATTAAAACTCCTTGATAAAATAATAGATATATATACGGCCTTGGGAGATAAAAATAGCGCGGAGGCATATTCTCTGGAAAAGGAGAGACTTATAAAACATGTCCCCGAGGACTTTAATCGGGGAAAAGAAAGGACTAAAGAGCCGTGAGAAAGATAAGGGTGTTGGTGGTTGATGATGATGAAGGGAATGTGGTGCTTTTGACTTCAAAGCTTGGGGTTGATGGTTATGAAACCGATGTTGCCTATGACGGACTTGAGGCTCTTAAAAAGGTTGAAACCTTCAACCCTGACCTTATACTTCTGGATATAATGATGCCGCGGATGGATGGGTATGAAGTTGCAAGAAGGCTTAAGGCGAGCGAGAAGACAAGGTATATACCTGTCATCATGCTTACAGCAAGGGGAGATGTTGAGGATAAGGTATTAGGTCTGGATATTGGTGCAGAAGAATATCTATGCAAACCAGTGAGCCTTGTAGAGGTTTCTGCCAGGGTAAGGTCTCTTCTGCACATGAAAGAACTTCAGATGCGGTTGATAGAGATGGAGAAACTTGCATCCCTCGGCCAATTAGTTGATGGAATTGCCCATGAAATCAGGAACCCGCTTATGACAATAGGGGGATTGGCAAGACGGGTAAAAGAAAAGATAGATGATGAGCAATTGCAAGGTCATATAAATTTAATTATACATGAAGTGGAAAGATTAGAGAATCTTGTGAAAAGGGTAGATGAATATAAAAATGCTCAGGTTTCGGAATTGAAAAAGGGTGATTTAAATGAAGTAATCAGGGAAAGTCTGGAGGAAATAAAAGATATTGCCGCAGCAAAGGCTATAGATATAAAATTTTCCCTTATGCAGGACCCTCCATTGTTGATGATAGATAAAACCAATCTTAAAAAGGCCATCTTAAACATTCTGCAAAACTCAATAGACGCCGCTGACAGAAAAGGAGAAATAAAAATTACGACAATGCCTTCCGAAGGCGGCTATATAGAGTTAGTAATTAAAGATAAAGGCGGCGGCATAAAGGCGGAGGCTTTAAAAGATATATTTAACCCATTCTATACATCCAAGATGACAGGGGCCGGTTTAGGGTTGACCATCGCTTACAAAATAATCCAGGATCACAAAGGTGACATCACAGTTGAAAGTCCTGAGGGCAAGGGAACGATTGTAAGTATAAAGCTTCCTGTCGTAAGAGAGGGTTGAGGATTATTTTTAAAATAAAAACCCCGCCATATTTTTGTCAACTGTAAGATTTTCCCTTGGGAGGAATGCCTTGTTCATTAAAAGGAACAGATTTGCTGAATTCCACACTGCAATATGGACAGTGGCTCCATTCGAGCTCCCGCTCCCTGCCGCAAGAAGGACAATTAAGAACAACTGCATAACCGCAGTACGGGCAGGTGGCGAATTCTGTCCTGATAACCTCAGAGCAATTTGGACAGATTATATTTATTATCTCCTTTTCTTTGGCAAAAACTACACGTTGGAGCTCATCCACTGTGGTAATCCCCTGCCTTACTTTCGCTATCCCATCCTTATACATAGGAATCATTCCGCCGGCTATTGCCATCTTCCTTATAGCCTCCTCCGGCTCATTGGAAACTATCATATCCTTTATCTGGCTGTTGACTACGAGAACCTCAAACACGCCTGTCCTACCGTGATAGCCGGTTCCTCCGCATTCCTTGCATCCCTTGCCCCTGTGAAGATTAGGCCTGTCGCCTTTTTTTGCCTTTATGCCCGCCTTAAGCAATTCTTCGTCTGTGGGGATATAAGACTCCTTGCAAGACTCGCATAGTTTTCTTATAAGCCTTTGAGCAACAATACCGTTTAAAGAAGACGCCATAAGGTATGGCTGAATACCCATATTCTTTAACCTTGTTATTGTCGATATCGCATCTGTGGTATGGAGGGTGGAAAATACGAGGTGTCCTGTAATGGAAGCCTGATGCGCTATTTCCGCTGTTTCAACATCGCGCATCTCTCCTACAAATATCACATCAGGGTCCTGCCTCAAAACAGACCTTAAGCAGTATGCAAATGTGAGCCCCACCTTTTCATTTATCGCCACCTGGTTTACCCCTTCAAGTTTATATTCAATAGGGTCTTCCAGGGTAATCACATTAACCTCCGGGGTTTTTATGTGGCTGATCATTGCATAAAGGCTTGATGTCTTGCCGCTTCCTGTCGGTCCAGTAACAAGCACTATGCCCTGCGGCCTCTCTATAATCGCCTTTACCCTGTCATTTGTGGTTGTAGAAAGCCCGATTTCACTCATCGTAAGCGTTGTGGATTTAGTATCAAGGATACGCATCACTATCTTTTCGCCGTATTGCGTGGGAAGGGTTGATATCCTGAGGTCAAGTTCACGCCCTGTTATCCTCACCGGTATCCTGCCGTCCTGCGGAATTCTTCTTTCTGCAATATCCAGCTTTGCCATTATCTTTATCCTTGATGTTACGGCGCCCTGAACCCATTTAGGGAGCTGCATGACATCCCTCATGAGCCCGTCAACCCTTTCCCTCAGTTTGACCATGCGTTCCTGCGGCTCTATATGTATATCGCTCGCCCTGCTTTCTATGCCGTGGATTATTATAGAGTCCACCATCTTTATAATAGGCGGGGCCTCGCTTTTCTTCAGCAACTCTTCCGTATCTTTGACATGCTCCCTGTCATGGACTATCTCTATAAACTTCTCTTTAACCATATCGCCGACAATCTCCTCTATTGGAAGAGAGAGGTGATAGTGTGTCTTTATGGCCAGAAGTATGTCGGTCTGTGTTGCAACCATTGGAGAGCATTCGTAGTTGGTGGAAAATCTTATATCATCAAGCGCTCCCATATTTAGGGGGTCTGCCATTGCGATTCTTAGGACATTCTTTTTTTCTGTGTAAAGCGGAATAATTATATGCTGTCTTGCAAGCTTTTCAGGCACAAGCTTGATTGCCTCAGGCTCTATTACAGCAGTATGCAGGTCAATATATGGGATATTAAGCTGATATGCAAGGGTTTGGGCAATGTCCAACTCAGTGGTAAAACCTTTTTCAACGAGCAACGTCCCTAATCTTTTCCCTTTTTGACTTTTTTCTTCTTCAAGGGCAATATCTAATTGCTCTTTTGTAATAAGCCCTGCATCTACCAAAAGTTCGCCGAGTTTTTTTACAGCCATATCAAACCTCCATGCATATCCAGAATTCCTTATTGCCCTTTGCCCCTTTTATTGCTGATTCTGAGACGCCTTTTACAATAAAACCAAGGTCTTCTGAAAATGCCTTTATTTTGTCAATGACCTTTTTGTGTATTTCAGGGTCTTTGATAATACCCTTTTCCCCAACATCTTCTTTTTCAGCCTCAAACTGCGGTTTTATTAAAGCAAGGATTATACCTTTATCTTTTATAAATTCCCTTGCCTTTGGAATGCATTTTTTAAGTGAAATAAACGAGACATCTATTACAGCAGCATCAACCTTTTCCCCTATACCGCTAAATTCAAGATACCTTATATTCCTGCCTTCCAAAACTATAACCCTTTTGTCATTTCTTAAAGACCAGTCCAAAAGCCCCTTCCCGACATCTACCGCAAAAACCTTTTTAGCGCCTCTTTTCAACAGGCAGTCTGTAAAGCCGCCGGTTGACGCCCCAATATCCACTACTATCTTGCCGGCGCAATCTATATTAAAATAAGATAGAGCGCCTTCAAGTTTTATCCCGCCCCTGCTGACATACGGACTCTGTTCAATGATTGTAATTTCAACATCCGTTTTAATCTCTGCGCCAGGCTTGTCAATTACACTCCCATCTGCCAGCGCCCTGCCTGCCATAATAATGGCCAATGCCTTTTCAAGGCTTTCCGCCAATCCCCGCTCCACAAGAAGCCTGTCAATACGCCCTTTTCCTTTCGCTGACATTATCCCTCATCATATCCTTAACTGTTTTTTCAATTCCGTCTGCATCAAGACCAAGAAGGCTTCTCAATTCTTTTTGTGAACCATGCTCTACAAATTCATCAGGAACCCCTATCATTTTTATCCTGCAATCCGTTATATCCATTTTTTCAAGAAGCTCAAGCACAGCGCTGCCAAAGCCGCCCTGAAGCGCATTCTCTTCTATGGTTATAATTTTGCCGGCTTTTCTGGCGAGCGCAACTATAAGTTCCTCATCAATAGGTTTTACAAAACGGCTGTTTATAACCGTTGTCTTTATCCCCTTTTTTTCAAGTCTTGCAGCAGCCTCCATAGCCGGATAAACCATTGAACCTATTGCAAGGATAACCGCGTCCATCCCATCTTTTAAAACCTCTGCCTTGCCTATTGGAATTTCCTTTAATGGCGAGGAGATATCAAAATTATATCCCTCCCCCCTTGGATAGCGGACTGCCACCGGTCTTCCGCATTCTACAGCAGTCTTTAACATATGCCTAAGCTCATCTTCATCTTTAGGGGCCATGATAATCATATTTGGCATATGCCTCAGATAGGATATATCAAACAATCCGTGATGCGTTGGGCCGTCAGCGCCAACTATCCCTGCCCTGTCAATAGCCAGAATTACAGGGAGATTTTGCAGGGCTACGTCATGGAGTAACTCATCGTAGGCCCTTTGCAAGAATGTGGAGTATATGGCCACCACAGGAATAAACCCCTCTTTTGCAAGGCCTGCTGCAAATGTTACAGCATGCTGCTCTGCTATGCCAACATCAAAAAACCTTTGCGGAAATCTTTTTGCAAATCCATCAAGGCCTGTTCCTTCAGGCATAGCCGCAGTTATAGCAACGATCCTCTTATCTTTTTCAGCCATTTCAGCAAGTGTCTTCCCAAAAACTTCTGTATAGGTAACAGCCTTTTTTTGAGACCTTACTGGTTTACCTGTCTCTTTTTCAAAAGGCCCGATGCCATGAAATTTAACAGGTTCTTTCTCTGCCGGCGCATATCCCTTCCCTTTTTTTGTTAGCGTATGGATGAGTATTGGCCCTTTTAATTCCTTAACGTCATAAAATGTGTTTATAAGCTCATCCATGTTATGGCCGTCTATAGGGCCTATATAATGGAAACCAAGGCCCTCAAACAACATGCCGGGTGTGAGCAATGCTATAAGGGAATCCTCCGCCCTTTTTGCCAGCGACATAAGCCGTCCGCCTATCCGCGGGATGGACATAAAAAAACCCTCTGCCTCTTTTTTTAACCGCGTTGCCAATCTTCCTGTAATCTTTCTGCTTAAGAAAGATGAAAGGGCGCCGACATTCCGCGATATGCTCATCTCATTATCATTCAGGACAACGATTATATCCTTCTTAAGATGCCCTGCCTGGTTCAGCCCTTCAAATGCAAGCCCTGCTGTCAGAGAGCCGTCGCCGATAACGGCTATTACCTTATAATCCCCGCCCTTTAAATCCCTTGCGACAACCATTCCCATTGCAGCAGAGATGGATGTGGAGGAATGCCCTGCGCCAAAGGCATCGTATATGCTTTCAGATATCTTCGGAAAACCGCTTATACCACCCATTTGACGGATGGTATGAAATACCTTTTTTCTTTCCGTCAAGATTTTATGGGCATATGCCTGATGGCCCACATCCCAGATGACTTTATCTTTTGGCGTATTAAAGACATAATGCAGTGAAACAGCTAATTCCACGGCGCCAAGGCTGCTTGCCAGATGCCCCCCTGTCTTTGATATTGTGTCAACAATTTCATCTCTTATTTCTTCGGCGAGTCCTGGCAACTCTCCAATAGTTAATTTCTTTAAATCATCGGGGTTATTTATGGTGTCTAATAATTTGGACATACATTTGTAGGGGCAACCCCTGTGGTTGCCCCTGTTGTTAGGGCAAACACGGGGGTCTGCCCCTACTTTCTCCTTTCCACTATATATCTTGCAATGGCCCGCAGCGGCTCAGCCTTTTCGTCAAAATCTTTAAGCGATGCTATCGCAAGAGATGCCAACTCCCCTGCCCTCTTTTTTGACTCTTCTATTCCGAGAATAGACGGATATGTGGCCTTGCCCTTTTTTACATCTCCTCCGACATTCTTTCCCACATCTTCTTTAGTCCCCTCTACATCAAGTATATCATCAGCTATCTGAAAGGCAAGACCCACAGCCTCGCCATATCTTGTTATCGCCTCAAGTCCTCTGTCGTCTGCATTTGCCATAATGGCTCCGGCCTTGCAGCTTGCAAGTATCAATTCACCTGTCTTGTGTATGTGAGTATATTCAAGAACAGGAAACTCAATATCTTTGCCTTCTGACTCAATATCCACAACCTGACCGCCGACCATGCCTGTAGAGCCGGCTGCCTTTGCTATCTCATGGATAGCCTGTAATATTGCGGCTGACTGCTGACTGCTGACCGCTGGCCGCTGACTCATTACCTGAAATGCCTTTGTCAAAAGCGCATCGCCTGCAAGTATTGCCAATGCCTCTCCAAACACCTTGTGGCACGTAGGCATTCCCCGCCTCAGGTCGTCATTATCCATAGCAGGGAGGTCATCGTGTATCAATGAATATGTGTGTATCATTTCAACGGCGCAGGCTATACTAATAACACTGCCGGCGGTTTTTCCGAAAACCTCTGCTGCGGCTATAACAAGGATAGGCCGGATCCGTTTTCCGCCTGCAAAAATACTGTATCTCATTGCCTTGTGCAGCCTTTGCGGAAATTCATCCTCTTTTGGCAAAAGACTGTACAGCGCTTTATTTACAATATCTTCTTTTTGCTTGAGATAGCTTTTAATATCCACAATCATTTCACCGTTCCGTAGTCTTTACAACCGCTATCTTCTCGCCATTTTTATATTCGCCTTTATCCGCCCATACCTTAATAACAAGCGGCGCAGACTGGTCATCACCTATCAGGGAAGGAATACCCCAAATCAAGAATCTCCCTCTTTGAGAAGTCTTTGAAGGAGCCACAAATGAAAGATACCACAAGGAAGAGGAAAAAAGCAATGAGGGGGATGCAGGAGGCATATGAAGCAGTTATACCCTGACAGATTTACTTTGCAACTACAACCTGTAAATTATTACTTGACAGGTGTAAACCTTTAGTGCAATAACTTATATATCCCATGATTACCATTGGCAAAAAATTAAAGGCCTTAAGGGAGGAAGGAAATTTATCTTTGCGGGAACTGGCGGACAAGGTAGGGCTGTCTGCAAGTTTTCTCTCTCAGTTGGAGCTTGGGCAGGTGTCGCCCTCCATTGCCTCCCTTGAAAACATTGCAAAGGCGCTCAATGTCTATATTACATATTTTTTTGACGACCCCAAAAAGACAGATAGTGTGGTAATAAGAAAGAATGAGCGGAGAAAGATATATAGTAAAGGTTCCAGGGCAATTATCCAGCCCCTGGCGCATGAAATAAGCAAAAAGAAGATTGAACCTTTTATGCTGGCGCTGGAGGCCGGAGGCGAGGCCGGGGAGCACCCATATTCGTCCCGCCACGGCGAGGAATTCGGGATTGTTATACAGGGGCGGATTGGATTTACCCTGGAGCAGAATGAATATGTTTTAGAAGAGGGGGATAGCGTATATTTTAACTCATCTAAACCGCACAACTGGAAAAATATAAGCAGGAAAAAGGCAAAGATTATCCTGGTTATTCCGGCGCCATAAGGACAAAATGACATTATCACCCTTTACCCTCGTATCTTTTTCAATGCTTGTTTTTGCGTTTGCCGCTGTTATTGCGGTGGTTTTTGTAAACCGGCAGCAACTGGCAATATCTCTTTGTTTTCCACTTGCCGCAATTGCTTCAGCCGTTGCTGTTATTGCCGGAGGATGGACAGTATCAGAAGGTTTTGTTCTGTCAAAAACAATCCCTCTGGGACTTCCAGATCTCCCATTTCACCTAAGACTGGATCCATTATCAGGCTTCTTCCTCGTTGTAATAGGGCTTTTAGGCCTTTTTGTCTCCATTTATTCAATCGGGTATGTAAAGGGGGTCTTAAAGCATAGGCCGGTAACAGGTCTTATTGTATTTTACTGCATCTTTCTTGCCGGCATGTTTTTGGTCACTCTGGCAGATGATGCGCTCTTCTTTATGATTTCATGGGAGGTCATGGCAGCGTCATCATATTTCCTTGTAATGTTTGAGGATGAGCGCGCTGAAAATAGAAAGGCAGCCTTTCTTTATCTGGTTATCGCCCATGTGGGGGCCATCGGCATACTCTTATCATTCGGCGTTATGGCTGGCCTTGCAACAGGGATTGAGACATTTAATGGTTATACATTTGACGCCATACGCTCTACAGAATTTCCGGCGGGATGGGCGACCGTAGCCTTTTTGCTGGCATTTTTTGGATTTGCCGCAAAGGCCGGCGTTGTCCCTCTCCATGTCTGGCTTCCGGAGGCGCATCCTGTCGCGCCATCAAATGTCTCTGCGCTTATGAGCGGCGTTATGCTCAAGACGGCCATTTACGGAATAATCCGCATCACCTTTGACCTTATCCATGTTTTCCCATGGTGGTGGGGAGGGCTCGTGCTTATAGTGGGGCTTATATCCGCCGTCTTCGGGATACTCTTCGCGCTCATGCAGGTTGACCTTAAAAGGCTGCTTGCGTATTCATCGGTGGAAAATATCGGCATTATCCTTATCGGAATCGGTTTGGCAATGGTGTTCACCTCATTTAAAATGCCGGTGCTTGCATCCCTTGCCCTTATCGCGGGCCTTTATCATGTTTTGAACCATGCCATGTTCAAGGGCATTCTCTTTATGGGCGCGGGCGCTGTTCTTCATGCCACCCACGAGCGAAATATGGAAAACATGGGCGGTCTTATTCATAAAATGCCGTGGACTGCCGCTCTCTTTCTCATAGGCTGCATCTCCATATCAGCGCTTCCGCCATTTAATGGCTTTGTCTCAGAATGGCTTATGTTTCAGGCATTTTTGCTTTCACCATCGCTGCAGAGTCCATTATTAAACTTGCTTATACCGCTTGGCGCAGCGCTTCTCGCACTTGCGGCTGCTTTGGCTGCTGCCTGTTTTGTAAAGGCATTCGGCGTAACATTTTTAGGCCGGCAGCGGAGCAATAATCCGGATATCCAGGAGGTTGGCTGGTCTATGAGAATCGGGATGATTCTAACCGCATGTATGTGCCTCGGACTGGGCATCCTGCCGGCAATAACGATTGAGTGGATGGATACGGTGCCGCAGAGACTGCTTGGGGCAAAGATTGCCGCTTCTGCAGGGGCATTCGGATGGATGTGGCTTACGCCTGTAGCTCACGAGCGGGCATCATACTCCGGGCCGATTGTATTTATATGGGTTGCAGCCATTGTTGCGCTGATATATATCTTCCTCCATACACGGAAGACGGCCATACACAGGGTTCCCATATGGGATTGCGGCTTTGGAAAGCTTAATGTCAGGATGCAGTATACCGCCACGGCCTTTTCCATGCCGATCCGGAGGATATTTGGATTTCTTTTTTATGTTAAGGAACAGGTGAGAACGACTCAATCGACGGGAAGTATGGCATATCCTGAAAGATTGCAGTATCACCTTCGGGTGAGAGACCGTTTCTGGAATTTATTCTACAAACCTGTGGCTGATGTAAGTTTCTGGGTGTCCAGAAGGCTTGGAAGGCTTCAACAGGGGCGGATACAGGTTTATCTTATATACTCGTTCGTAACGATTCTGATATTGCTGGTATTGTCATAATGGAATATTTTCTCGCGGAAATTTTACAGATAATTGTCCTGCTTTCGGCTGCGCCTTTATTTGTAGGATGGATAAGGATGCTTAAATGTTGGGCTCAGGGCCGCTCATCCAGCGGACTTTTTCAGCCATACAGGGATATTGTGAAGCTGTTTCACAAGGATGTCCTGCTTGCTGAAAATGCATCGTGGATATTCCGTTTTACCCCTTATCTTGTCTTCAGCGTATTAATGCTGGCAGGCGGGATTATACCGACACTTTCCTCTGACCTGCCTCTGTCGGCGACTGCGGATGTAATCGTGCTTGTGGCGTTGTTCGCTATTGCCAGGTTTTTTACGGCCCTTGCCGGGATGGACATCGGCACGGCATTCGGAGGCATGGGGTCAAGCCGTGAGACGATGATAGCATCGCTTGCAGAACCCGCTATGCTGATGGTGGTATTCGCCGTATCGTTGGTCAGCCATTCAACATCCCTCTCGCAGATAGTAATAGCATTTGGCCATGGGCTGCTGGTACTGAGGCCATCGCTTGCATTTGCGCTTTTAGCGTTTATATTGATTACATTGGCGGAAACCGGAAGGATACCGGTGGACAATCCGGCTACCCATCTGGAATTAACAATGATACATGAGGCCATGATACTGGAATATTCCGGAAGACATCTTGCGCTCATGGAATGGGGCAGCATGATGAAACTCTTTCTTTTTATAACACTGGGGATAGCGTCTTTCTTTCCATGGGGCATTGCTGATAAAAATGACATAGCAACGGTTGTGTTAGCCGTTCTTTTTCTTGCAATAAAGCTGGCCGTTGCCGGCGTCGGCCTTGTTTTAATAGAGACAGGGCTGGCAAAGATGCGGATCTTCCGTGTGCCTGAATTTTTAGGAAGCGCATTCCTGTTTGCCACATTAGGGATGCTTTCGTATTTTATGCTGGAATAAATAAAGCAGGGATTAGGGATTATAGGTATGTCTACAAATATTGCGGCTCAGATAAACAGCGTTCTTGCTGCACTCATACTCCTTACGGCCTTCGGGCTTCTTGTGCAAAGGAGGATATACGGGCTTTTGCATCTCTTTGCATGGCAGGGACTGTTTCTTTCAATAAGCACGGCAGTTGTGGGATTTGTTGCAGGCGCGCACCATCTTTATATTTCATCTATTTTGACGCTGGCCATTAAGGTGATACTGCTGCCGTATATACTCCATGTCCTTATAATCCGCTTGCAGATACGGAAGGATATAGATACCGTGGTAAATATCCCCACTACCATGCTCATGGGGATTGCCATTGTGATATTCTCGTATCACCTGACCGCTCCTATCCGGGAACTTTCTACGCTTATAACAAAGTCCACCCTTGCGGTTGCCCTTGCAACTGTCATGTTAGGGCTTCTCATGATGATTACGAGAAGGCATGCTGTTACGCAGATAATAGGATTTCTTGCAATGGAGAACGGCCTTTTCTTTGCCGCCACAAGCGCAACCTACGGCATGCCGCTTGTTGTTGAACTCGGTGTTGCGCTCGACATCCTGATCGCAGCATTCATATTCGGCATATTCTTCTTCCATATCAGCACCACCTTTGAGTCGCTTGACGTGGAGCAGATGGCGAGGCTTAAAGAAGAAGATTAGGGGCTTGGGACTAGGGTATGGGGAACAGATTTTATTATGATAATTCTCATTCTACTATGCATATCATTTTTTGCGGCAGTCATCCTTGCCTTTGTGGGCGACAGGAAATATGCGCCTGAGATAAACATCCTCGGCTCTGCCGCCACATTTCTGGTAGGGGTTGGTCTTGCGGTTCAGGTCTACAGGCAGGGGCCGATGCTTGCCGGCAACAAATTCTTTTTTGTAGACGCCTTTAATGTCTATCTCGCTGTCCTTACATCCTTCGTATCCATGACAACCGCTGTCTTTAGCAGGAGATATATGAGGCGGGAGATGGAGCGCGGCCGCGTTGGCCATTGGGGCATGCGCTTTTATCATGCCATGTTCCAGCTCTTTATCTTCGCCATGCTCCTGGCCCTCCTTACAAATAATCTTGGGGTTCTATGGATTGCAATGGAACTTGCAACTCTATCCACAGTCCTTCTTGTTTCCCTCTACCGCACTCCGGCTGCGATTGAGGCGGCATGGAAATATTTTATCCTCTGCGGCGTTGGCATTGCTTTGGCGCTGTTCGGGACAGTGCTATTATATTTTGCCGCAGAAAAGGTTTTGGGCGAAGGCGGCGAGGCTCTTCTCTGGACAAACTTAAATCAGATAAAAGATAAACTTGAGCCAACGGTTCTCTCGCTTGCCTTTGTATTCTTAATGGTTGGTTACGGGACAAAGGTGGGGCTTGTCCCTTTACACAACTGGCTCCCTGATGCCCACAGCGAAGGCCCGACTCCAATATCAGCGGTGCTTTCAGGCCTTCTCTTAAATGTCGCCCTCTATGCCCTGGTCAGATGCAAGGCGCTTGTTGACGGCGCTACAGGCACGCATCAGGCAGGCTATATCATGATGGGCTTCGGGCTTTTGTCTATTCTTGTTGCAGGCTTTTCCCTTTTGAGGCAAAAGGATATAAAAAGGATGTTTGCGTATTCATCCATAGAGCATATGGGCATAGCGACTTTTGCATTCGGCCTTGGCGGGCAGATAGCCACATTCGGCGCATTACTGCATATGCTTATGCACAGCCTGACAAAATCTTCTATATTCTTTACCGTAGGGCATGCGTGCCAAATGCACGACACGCAGGAGATGAGCAAGATAAAAGGGCTCATAAGGGGAAATCCGCTTGTTGGCTGGGGGCTTATGCTGGGTGTTATGGCAATAGCAGGTATGCCGCCGTTCGGTATATTTACGAGCGAATTTTTGATACTCACTGCAACCATAAAGGATGCGCCGTTTTTAGCGCCTTTTCTCCTTTTGGGGCTTGCCGTTACATTCGCAGCCCTTTTCAGAAAGATTCAGCCAATGGTTGCCGGCGAGATTCCAAGCTATCAGCAGTTTTTAAGAGCAGCCCATCTGCCTGTAATATTGCATCTGGCGCTGGTTCTTATCATAGGCGTGTACATGCCAAATTTTCTGGCGAAGTGGTTTCATACTGCGGTGGGGCTGCTAAAATAAAGATATGGGCGCGCTAAAGGAAAATATAATTTCTTTGCTTGAAATAGAGGAAAGACTGGACGAGAGTCAGTATCCTGAGGATATACCTGCCTATATCGTTCCGCGAGAACGGTTCATGGACGTGGCAAAGATTATGAAATTAAGAGGCGCAAGACTTGTTGCAGAGTGGGCAGCGGATGAGTCTCCCTTTGGCATAGGCTTCGGCATCTATGCCTGTTATGCAAAAGATTTAGAATATCTGATTATTAAGACGTACGCGCCCCTTGAAGATCCGACTTTTCCAAGCATTACAAAAAAGTTCGCGGCCGCATATCGCTTTGAAAGACAGATGAAAAGCCTTATGGGTGTTGTGCCTGTAGGACATCCTGACCAGAGGCCATGGATAAAGCATGAGGACTGGCCAGAGGATGCGTATCCGTTGAGGAAATCATCTAATGCATCAAAACCATTGCCAAGAGTGGCAGGCGAATACCAGTTCATAAAGGCAGCGGGCGAAGGGGTTTATGAAATTCCTGTCGGTCCTGTTCATGCAGGAATAATTGAGCCGGGCCATTTCAGATTTCAGGCCGTAGGCGAGGATATAATAAATCTTGAGGAAAAACTTGGCTATGCCCATAAAGGCATAGAAAAGAGGTTTGAATCCCTTTCATGGGTAGAAGGCGCAAAACTGGCAGGCAGGGTATCGGGTGACACTACTGTTGCACACAGCCTTGCATACTGCAGGGCATTAGAGTCAATGGCAGGATGCAATCCCCCTCAGCTGGCATTATGGCTTCGGGCGTTGATGCTGGAAAGGGAGCGCATAGCAAATCATCTCGGAGATTTGGGCGCAATCTGCAATGATGTTGCCTTTGCATTTCTTTTATATCAGTTCTCAATACTTAAAGAGAGGCTTCTCCGCACAAACTTAAAACTCTTTGGCCACAGGTTTATGATGGATAGGATTATTCCGGGCGGAGTGCTTGTTGATATTGGAAAAAATGCTCAAGAAGAAATGTTATCAGAAATGGATTGCCTAATAGATGAATTTGAAAGGCTTGTTGCTATCTATGATGAAAATCCATCCCTTGAGGACAGGGTAAGGGATGCAGGCACACTCAGTCCTGACAAGGCAAAGGAAATAGGGGTTGTTGGATTTGTGGCAAGGGCAAGCGGCCAGAACCTTGACTGCCGCATACAGAGTCCGTTCCCACCTTATAACATCATTATCCCTAATATAACAGTCCTTCAATCAGGTGATGTTCATGCCCGCGCATGGGTGCGCATAGAGGAGATAAGAGACTCGATTCGGCTTATCCGCGAAATAATAAATAATATGCCAGATGGACAAATTGTTGACCCAAATCTCAAGTCCCAAGTCTCCAGCCTACAGCCTCATATGGCTGGCTTTGCAGTTGTTGAAGGATGGCGCGGAGAAATCGTTTACTGGATTCAGTCCGGGGCAAAGGGCGAGATAAACAGGTGTATGGTGAGAGACCCATCCAGCGTTAACTGGCTTGCTTTGGAGCAGGCGATTCATGGGAATATTGTCCCTGATTTTCCATTGTGTAATAAGAGTTTCAATCAGTCTTATTCAGGACACGATCTATGATTAGGATCCTTCATCAAATATTCCGCACCGGTATTGTTACTGAACCACTTCCGCCTTTAGTAGAGGCTGAGATAAAAGAGGTAGGCGCAAGGCTTGAAGATTCTATAAGAAAGCGTTTTCGCAGAAGCCTTACTATAAGGGAGGTAGATGCAGGTTCATGCAACGGCTGTGAACTTGAGATTCATGCTATAAATAATCCAATCTATAACTGTGAAAGATTCGGAATACACTTTACCGCATCGCCGCGATTTGCAGATATGCTTCTTGTAACAGGGCCTGTTTCAAGAAACATGGAGATAGCATTGCGGCGGACATACAATGCAACACCGTCGCCAAAACTTGTTGTCGCAGTTGGAGACTGCGGTTATAACGGTGGCATATTTGGCGAGAGTTATGCCTCCCTCGGCGGTGTCGGCGAGGTATTGCCTGTGGATGTCTATATTCACGGCTGCCCGCCCACGCCAATGGTAATACTTCAAGGGATATTGAAGGCAGTTGAACCCAAAGGCTGTTGAATATTCTCAGGGGACACTGATAAACCAACGGGTGTTGCGTTAAATTGCTGAGAGCAAGTTATTCTCCTTCCCCTTCAAACGGCTTAGCCTCAAGCTCTCCTTTTTCATCCCGCATAAGTATCTCAACCTTTTTCTCAGCCTTATCCAGCATCTTATTGCAAAGCCTTGAGAGCCTTACCCCTTCCTCAAATATTTTTAAAGACTTTTCCAAAGGGATATCCCCTTTTTCAAGGGCATCCACTATCTCCTCAAGCCTTTTCAATGCGTCTTCAAATTTTATCTCTGCCATAGACCTTACAGAATATCTCTCCTTTTGAAAGAATTATATTTACATCATCGCCTGCCTCAACATCTTTTGAATCCAGCAGCACAGCCATAGACGGGATATTCCTTGTGATGCTGTAACCCCTTCCGAGTATATTGAGCGGACTTAAAATATTGAGCCTCTCTGCGATATGCCGGCAATCTTTTTTTATCATCTCCAAAGAATGGGACATTGAGAGGGCAAGCCTGTCTGTCATATCTCCCAGCCTTAACCTTATCTCCTTTAATCTTCTGGATGGGTCAACAATCCCCCGCTCCAATCTGTGGAGAAAAATCCTTTTATCAGCTATTATATTTCTTAAGCCGGATCTTAATTGAAATAGAACAGCAGTCAGCCGCTCTTTAAGCTCCTCTTTTGAGCGGATAACCATTTCAGCGGCAGCAGATGGCGTCGACGCCCGTAAATCAGCCGCCATATCGGCGATGGTGAAATCTATCTCATGTCCGACTGCCGATACGACCGGAATCTTTGAATTGAAAATTGCCCTTGCTACAATCTCTTCATTAAATGCCCAAAGGTCTTCCTGCGAGCCGCCGCCCCTTGCAATAATAATCACATCAATACCCGGAACCATATTAAGCTCTTTAATACCTTCCGATACCTCTCTTGCGGATTCTATGCCCTGCACCCTTACAGGGTAAATCAAAACACCTATATCGGCAAATCTCCTTTCAAAAACCTTAAGAATATCCCTGACAGCGGCGCCTGTCGGCGATGTAACAATGCCAATCTTCTTTGGAAAAGGAGGAAGGGGTCTTTTCCGCATTGCTTCAAAAAAACCCTCTCTTGCCAGTTTTCCTTTTAACTGCTCCAGCGCAAGTTGCAATGCCCCCAAACCCTTTGGCTCAATATAATCAAGAATGAGTTGATACTCTCCCCTTTCCTTATATACGTTGACCATTCCCCTGCATATCACATGAAGGCCGTCAACCGGTTTAAATTTCATAAACCTTGCCTGACCTTTAAATATAACAGTCTTTATCTGTGCGCCATCATCCTTTAATGTAAGGTATATATGACCTGATATGGGAGACCTTAAATTTGAGACCTCTCCTTCAACCCAGACATAATAAAGATTTGCCTCAATAAGGGTCTTGATCTCATGGGTAAGCTCAGATACTGTAAGTATTTGCCTGGATGGAAATTCCATTATGAAAAGAATAGCAGACTTTAAAGGGAATTACAAACCACACAAACAAATACCCCTTTCCCATTTTAATTGTGGAAAGGGGTATTGTGCTTAACGGGTGAAAGGGCTATACCTTTCTAACATTGGACGCCTGAGGCCCTTTTGGACCCTGAGTTACATCGAACTCAACTTCATCGCCTTCCTTCAGACTCTTGAAGCCTTCACCGCCGACAGCGCTATAGTGGACAAAAACATCCTCGCCTGACTCCTGCTGTATGAAGCCGTAGCCTTTGGTATCATTGAACCACTTTACTTTACCTTTTGCCATTTGCTTACCTCCTTTCAAAAGATCAAAACCTGCCCTTTTTATAGAGCTGCCACCTCCCCCTTTATCCCCCTCTATGAGGGGGACAGCGGGAGGGCTGTTTTGGAATAAGCAGGATTGCCACCCTAAGCGTAATCACGCTTATCAGGATTGAAAAAATAAAGGCCGCAGAAGGGTATTCAAAACCTTCCACGGCCCAACAATCATAAATAAGAACCTATAGCTATAGCGTGAAACAATTCCTGCATACTTCAGTGAGCAAAATATCAGAAATATTATTTTCTGTCAAGCTTTTTTATTACACAGCTTTTTTATTACACAGCTTTTTTATTACACAGGTAGGGGCAGACCTACGTGTCTGCCCTGACACAAACAAGGGCGAATACACAGGTTCGCCCCTACCGGCACAATGGAACCCTTCATTTTGGTTAGCAGCATATCCGATTTCTACCCTGTTTCTTGGCCCTATACAAAAACGCATCTGCCTTTTTTATCAGTTCAACAGGGGTCTTACCGTCCTTTGGAAAAACAGCAACCCCTCCGCTTAATGTAATCCTTCTGCCGGAAAAATGATTTTTGGCAATTTCACGCAGGAGTCTTTTCGCAAAAACCGCAGCCCCGTCTTTTTTCACCTCATGCACAATAATGCAGAACTCCTCGCCGCCAAAGCGTCCAACCATATCAGTATCCCTGGTCTCCTTTTTCAAAATCCTTGCTATGCCTTTAAGCGCCCTGTTCCCTTCAAGATGACCAAACTTATCGTTATAGTCCTTGAAATGGTCTATATCCAGCATGATTATTGAAAGGGGATGGTTGTACCTTGACGCCCTCTGAATTTCCATGTGCATCTGTTCCATAAGATAACGATGATTGTAAAGACCTGTAAGTCCGTCGGTTATGCTTAATTGCCACATCTCCTCAATAGATTTCACTCTTTCAATGGTGAGGGCGGCATATACACTGATAAGCGAAAAAATGGAAATATCCTCAGCCCTGAACTCCCTTCTCTTAAAATCATTTACATACAAAACCCCTATAATCCTTCCCTGTATAGCAAGCGGCACTCCAAGGAGGGATACTACGCCTTCCCTCAGAAGGAGCAGATTTGGATTTGGATAATCCCTCACATCGGTTATTACAAGCGGGGCCTTCTGGTTGAGTATATAGCTGGTTAAACCTCCTTTTCGTACTTTCCATCTGTCCACCTTTTTAAAATCCGCGCTAAAACCCTTTGACGCCGCTAAAATCATTTCGCCGCTTTTTTCATCAAAGAGACCCAGCGAACCGGCAGGGGTAGAGGTTAGTTTCATTGCATAGCCTAAGATTGCTAAAGCCGCATCCTTCATGCTGTCTATATTTTCTATAACAAGCCCAAGGTGGTAGAGGGCCCCGTGATCCATTAAAATTTTTTCCCTTTCTTTTATCCTTTTTCTCTTCTCCTCAACCAACTGCCATAAAAGCCTTGCAGAAAGACCTTCCATAAGTTCTGTTTCAGGGGGCTTTATCTTCTTTATGCCCTCCCTTACCTCTTTTGAGCCTGTTACATTTACAACTATATCTATGCCCTTTTTTATAATTTCCCTATAGTCAGATGACACCGGGATATTCAGTTTCTTGGCAAGCTTTATGCCAGTGGCCTCTGGATTTGCGTCAGCCACGGCCACAACCTCTATTGAAGGGTCTTCGTTGAATATATCAAGTATGGCTGTTCCGCCCTTGCCAAGGCCGACAATGCAGACCTTTCGTTTCGGGTGCGGTTTTGCACGACCGTGGGATTTAAACGGAGAAAGGAGGCCCTGGCCTATAGCCTTGCTGACTGCCTGCGTTCTGCTGACCACATTTAATTTTTTCATAATATTTTTAAGATGGAATCTGATGGTCCACCTTGTTTTCCCTACTATCTTTCCTATCTCATCGTTGGTCTTGCCTTCACCCACACACTTAAGTATATCCTTCTCTATTTGCGAAAGAATCCCCCCTTGCCCCCCCTTTGACAAAATCCCCCTTTTGTCCCCCTTTGTTAAAGGGGGCGGGGGATTTGACGGCTTTATCTTCTTTTTTTCAATTGGCATAATTATTAACTCCTATGAAAGAAAATGCATTAAATTGCGTTATTATAACTTAGAGTAATAGTTTCTGTCAACTACCCACTTGGGCATGTAATGGGTAAGTTAAGAAATTAGTTTATCCCTTATCTTTCCGAACTTCTTATCACCTATCCCTTTTACTTTTTTGAGGTCGTCAATTGTTTTAAAACCTCCAAACCTTTCTCTTGTCTCCACAATCTCCCGGGCAAGTTCTGGGCCAATGCCGGGGAGCGCCTCAAAGTCCTGTACAGTGGCCCTGTTTATATCCAGAGGAATGGAAAAAACAATATGCTTCCCCCCGCTCATCCGACCTATTTGGGCTGAACCATCTTTGTTTATCGTAATCTTTGAGCCGGTTTTAATTATAGTATCAGCATACTTTAACCCCCTTTTCCCTTTAGTAAAGGGGGAGGCGCCGGCCATTGTCATTGCATCTTTCGGTGATATATCTTTCGGAGATATATAGACCTTGCTAAAGCCGGAAGAATCCTCTATTTCAAAAACGGTTTTTTCAACAGGAGGGGTAGAAGTGGCTGGCGCTGGATTGTCAGGTATATAAAATCCTCTCGTAAAATAAATCCCTACAAGGAATACGGCTGTTACAAGGAGGGCAATATCCCTTGACCAGTTCTTCTCATCCCCCTCACTATCAGCCCCTCTTCTTTCCTCGTTTGAGGCTTCCCTTTTCATCTTTATAGAGTTTATATTCAAGGCTGTCAACAAGCGCCTGCCAGCTTGCCTCAATCACATTTTCGGATACGCCGACAGTTCCCCACTTTTCCTTTCCGTCGCCTGACTCCACCAAAACCCTTACAGATGCGGCAGTCCCCTCCCCTGCCCTCAGAACCCTGACCTTGAAGTCAAGGAGTTCCACATCCTTGAGCCCGGGATAAAACTTCTCCAAGGCCTTTCTGAGCGCATTATCAAGGGCATTCACAGGGCCATTTCCTTCGCTTGCTGTATGCTCAACCTTGCCGTCTACTTCAAGTTTTATTATGGCCTCTGCATGAGGCGGCTCGCCCTCTTTCTTCTTTTCATCAATCACTCTGAAACCGAGGAGCTTGAAATAACGTTTCCGCACCTTCATTGCCTTCTGGATGAGAAGCTCAAATGACGCCTCTGCGCCTTCATACTGGAAGCCCTGATGCTCAAGCTCTTTAAGGGTCTTGAGTATATTCTGGACAATGGGGTCTTTGCTCTTTATGTCAATGCCGAATTCCTGCGCCTTATACAGGATATTAGCCCTGCCTGAAAGGTCAGATATTAAAACCCTCTGGTGGTTGCCGACAAGCTCTGGCTTTATATGCTCGTATGTCTCCGCCTTTCTCAATACCGCGCTTACATGCACGCCGGCCTTGTGCGCAAAGGCGCTGTCACCCACATAAGCTTGATGCTTATTATGAGGCAGGTTTGCCATCTCATAGACAAACCTCGCCGTCTCCCTGATCCTTCTCAATTGCTCAGAGTCTATGCAGTCTATGCCCATCTTTAATTTAAGATTCGGGATAATGGAGCAGAGATTGGCATTTCCGCACCTCTCGCCGAATCCGTTTATTGTGCCATGCACCTGCACAGCCCCTTCTTTTACTGCAAGGATGGAATTTGCAACAGCAGTCTCTGAATCATTATGCGCATGGACGCCAAGGGGCGCATTTATATGGCGCTTCACATCCCTGAATATCTCTACCAGTTCATCAGGCAAAGTGCCGCCGTTTGTGTCGCACAAAACAATACAGTCTGCGCCGCCCTCCTGCGCAGCCTTGAGAGTTTTCAGGGCATATTCAGGGTTTGCCTTGTATCCGTCAAAGAAATGCTCGGCGTCGTAAAATAGCTCCCCCACCCTCTCTTTAAGATAAGCAAGGGAATCGTATATGATCTCAATGTTCTCATCGGGAGTTATCTTTAAGGCCTCTTTCACATGCAGGTCCCAGCTTTTCCCAAAAAGAGTTATAGCGCCGGCGCCTGCCTTTAAAAGCGCCTTTATATTGGCGTCGTCCTTTGCCTTTGTCCCTGCCCTCCTCGTGCTTCCGAATGCAACAAGCATGGCAGAAACGAGCTTCACAGACTTCATCTCTTTGAAAAACTGTATATCCCTGGGATTCGAGCCGGGCCAGCCCCCTTCAATATAATGAATGCCAAGCTCATCTAATTTTTGGGCAATCCGCACCTTATCCTCAACAGAGAAATTTATATCCTCTGCCTGTGTGCCGTCCCTCAAAGTTGTGTCGTAGAGTTTTAGCATGTCTTATCCTTTTTCTTTATCTGAAATAAGTTTGAGCAACAGATCTCAATACCTAAAATGCCAGCAGCCACGCCAGAAAGATGATTATAGCCGTAGAAAAACTTATCAGAAAAGATGGGAAAAGTCATCAAGAAAATTATCATCAATCATGCTAAAAATATGACAATCTCCAACACCAAAGATTTTGGGTGTGATGGTAAAAAGATTTTCTTGACAAGTATCATAAGTATCAACTATAATTAAAACATCTGTTAAATGCCCATTAAGGAGGGATATATGCGCAAAAAAATGATTGTGCTTGCGGTTATACTGTCCATTGCAGTTCCAGCGCTTCCTTCCCGCATTTTTGCAGCGGATGACAGTGTAATGATGCAAAATGTCTTTAAAGATACATTGTATGGAGGCGCTATTGGCGCAGTGATAGGGGTTGGATTTATGCTGCTCACAAAGACACCAACAGACCACTGGAATTATGTGGCTTACGGCGCAGGAGGCGGTATCATAGCAGGCGCTGCTATTGGTATGGCCAGTTCTACAAAGGCGCTGGCTGAGATAGAGGGTGGCAGGATAACTTTTAATGTGCCTGAGCTAAAAACCAATATTGTTCAGGATAAACGCGATGAGAAAATAGAGGTGGTAAGGCATTTATCTCTTTTGCGTTATAATTTTTGAATAACAGTTGCTAATCTTAAGCCCTGCATACTAAAATAGGCATTGCAGGGCTTTTTTAGTTTTCAAAATACAAAGGTTGAAACAGCGATTTATAATAAACGGAGGATAAAAAATGTACGCTGTAATAAGGACAGGCGGAAAACAACAGACTGTTGCTGAAGGTGATGTAATAAAAGTAGAAAAATTGTCTGGCGATGCAGGCAGCCAGATAGAATTTAAAGATGTATTAATGGTTGGAAGCGATAAAGAGATAAAGGTCGGCCAGCCAACGCTTGCCAATGTCAAAGTTGTAGGTGAGGTTGTTCTTCAGGGCAAGTCTAAAAAGGTTATTGCGTTCAAGATGAAACGTCGGAAGGGATTTCATAAGAAGATTGGGCACAGGCAACAATTTACAAGTGTCCGAATAAAAGAAATAAAGGCGTAAAAAATACAGGTAGAGGTAAAGAAGGTACGAGGTTTTGTTTTTCTCTACCTATACCTGTTTTATTGAGGGAGGAAGAAATGGCTCATAAAAAAGCAGGCGGGAGTTCCAGAAATGGCAGGGACAGCAATGGGCAGAGGCGCGGTGTAAAGAGGTACGGAGGGCAGGTTGTCTCTGCAGGAAGCATTCTCGTTCGCCAGGTAGGAACAAAGATATATCCAGGGGTGAATGTAGGGCTTGGAAAGGACTACACGCTTTATGCCAGGATTGAAGGTGTTGTTCAATATGAAGACAGGGGTAACAGAAAACAGGTAAATATTGTGCCGCTTTCATAACGGCAGGCTAATTGATATTCAATCTTTTCTTTAAGGCGAGGGCAAAAGAACTATTCTATGATCCCTCGCCTTTTTATTTTCTATAGAGGTCTAATGGGATGAAATTTATTGATGAGGCTTTAATTGATATTAAGGCCGGCGGAGGCGGAAGAGGCTGTATAAGCTTCAGGAGGGAGAAGTATATCCCAAAGGGTGGTCCTGACGGCGGGAATGGCGGAAAAGGCGGGGATGTTTATATTACGGCCGCCACCGGGCTTTCAAGCCTTCTGGATTTTAGATACAAAAAACACTATACAGCAGAAAGGGGAGAACATGGTCAGGGTAGTAATTGCACAGGCAAGGACGGTCAGGACATTATGCTCAGGGTTCCTGTGGGAACAGTTATAAAAGATGCCGAAACAGGAGAGGTCGTAGAGGATCTGGCCGCGGATGGCCAAAGGATTGTCATTGCAAAAGGCGGGAGGGGAGGAAAAGGAAATGCCCACTTTACCACCTCAACACATCAGGCCCCAAAATTTGCCCAGCCAGGGGAAGTTGGTGAGGAGAGGCAGCTTAAGCTTGAGCTAAAACTTTTAGCGGATGTAGGTATTATAGGATTTCCAAATGCCGGTAAATCCACTCTCATATCCCATATATCGGCAGCAAAACCAAAGATAGCCGATTATCCTTTTACAACCTTGCAGCCTCATCTTGGGGTTGTAAAATTCGGAGAGTATCAGGATTTTGTTGTTGCAGATATACCAGGGCTTATAGAGGGCGCGCATAGAGGAAAGGGGCTCGGCATAAAATTCTTAAAACATATTGAAAGAACGAGCCTGTTTATACATCTCATAGATATTTCTCCTCAAACAGAAAGAGACCCTAAGAAAGACTTTGAAATAATAAATAAAGAACTTAAGGCATGGAATCCTGATATGGCAAAAAAAACTCAAGTTGTCGCCCTTAACAAAACAGACATCACAGAGGCAAGGGAGAGGCTTCATGGGCTGCTTAAATTTTTTAAGACAAAAGGTTTAACTGCCTTTGCCGTATCTGCTGCCACGGGGGAAGGGCTGGATAAGCTGGTAAAATATACAGGGGCAATGGTGACAAGGCTTAAACATCCTTAGCGCATCTAAAACCAAGGTTATTTATCCTTGTCTCAGGTTTGTATCCAACACGGGTAAATGTCCGCGCAAATCTGTGGCTTAGTCCCCATGAACCGCCTCTAACTGCCTTTCTCTTATCATCATAGTTGGAGTTTGTCCATTCCCATACATTGCCTGCCATATCGTAGAGACCGTAAGGGCTTTTGCCGTTTTCATATGCATTGATCTTTGTTGTTCCTACGATACCGGCGAGGCTGGTGTTTGCCTTGCTTGAGTCAAACTCATTTCCCCATGGATATGTGCGGCCGTCAGCGCTTCTGCTTGCTTTTTCCCATTCCTCTTCAGTAGGCAGCCGCTTGACTTGCCATTTACAGTATACTGATGCATCATCAAAGCTTACAAATATAATAGGGAAATCTTTCTTATCTTCCGGGTAGCCATATACCATCCAGTTAGTCGGCTCCCTATGTTTTGTCTGTTTAATAAATTGTCTATATTGTTCATTTGTTATCTCAAAAATATCTATATAAAACGGCTTGAGGTAGGCTTTTCTTTCTGGGCCTTCATCTTGCTCCCCCATATTGTTCCCCATTATGAATTCACCTTCCGGTATCAAGGCCATGCCTTGAGGCAGCCTGTTACAGCCTATTAGTATAAATATAGCTATCAGCCACATAATGGCTGAAACCCTGTATGTGTTTAAACTAATTCCCAACATCTATTTAACCTCAGATGATTTTGCGCACCGGATACCGCCGTCATTTCCTGCCCCGACTGGAAGATAATAGCGCCTGGATGAAGAACGAGCATATATCTTGCCCATGATGTAATGACCAACCACGCTGCCTGCCCCGCCGCGTAATACCCTGGATGTCTCGCCAAAATCCTTATTCTCTGCTTTATTCCCTGGGTAGGGCTTATACCAGGCATCCACCCATTCCATTATATTTCCACCCATATCATATACGCCATAGTAACTCTTATCTGTTTCAAAGCTTCCAACAGGCGCTGTAGCGCCTTTAGTTAGGTTTGCCTTTTTTTCATCATATTCATTACCCCATGGATATTTGTTCCCATTGGGGCCCTTGGCAGCCTTTTCCCACTCTTCTTCTGTGGGCATTCTCTTGCCTGCCCAGGCACAGTAGTTATAGGCATCAAACCATGTTACATTGGTTACAGGGTGATTTGCCTCACTGTTAGGATACATAGCATTTACCCATGTTGGGGGAGGGGGATAGCCTGCAGCAGTAACAAATGCCTTATACTCCATATTGGTTACTTCGTATTTACCTATATAAAATCCTTTCAGGAATATTTTCCTCATAGGTTTTTCGTCTTCATAGTATCTGCCTTTTCTGTCCCCGAACTCCTTTGCAAGGCCTTCTATGTCAACATCTTCACTCCCCATTATAAACTCGCCGGAAGGTATATATACCATGCCTTCTATGCGGGGGGGTCTTTCACAAGAAAAGATAGTAAACAAAAATGGAATTAACAATAAACAAATATAGACCTTTCTTTCCATAGAACCCCCTCTGAAATCTAAATTTAA
>JBBTFC010000086.1:0-17225 GCA_038042015.1 Deltaproteobacteria bacterium | reverse complement strand
TCCACATATCTCTTTGCCGACCTATCCCACGAGAAATCCTGCTGCATTGCCTTTTGAACAAGTTTTTTCCACTCTTTTCTATTAGAAAAAACCTTAACCGCCTCTTTTACTTTTGCGAGGAGTATCTGCGCAGAATATTCCTTGAACTTAAAACCGTTGCCTTCCCCTGTCTTCGCATCATAGTCCTGAATAGTATCATCAAGCCCGCCTGTTGCCCGAACAATCGGTATTGTTCCGTATTTCAGGCTGTATATCTGATTCAAACCGCACGGCTCATATTTTGAAGGCATTAGAAACATATCAGAGCCTGCCTCTATCTTGTGGGCAATCTTGTTGTCAAAGGTAATCTTCACTCCAAGCTTTTTTGGATATTTTTTTGCAAGCCCTTCAAAAAGGTCGTGGTATTTCTTCTCCCCGGTACCGAGGACAACCATACCGAGGTTCATTGACATCAAATCTTCCATTGCCTGCGAAAGTATGTCAAAGCCCTTCTGGTCTGCAAGCCTTGATATTATGCCGATAACAGGCGCATCGTCCGGCAGATTGAGATTATACTCTTTTAGTAAATCCTCTCTGCATTTTGCCTTGCCGCTTAAATCTTTGTAATCATATTTTGCAATTATAAATTTATCCTTTTCAGGGCTCCAGTCATCATAATCAACGCCGTTCAGCACGCCAAAGAGTTTCTCCCTCTTTGCCAGCAACACGCCTTCAAGGCCGTATCCAAATTCAGGGGTCTGGATTTCTCTGCTATATTTTTCGCTTACTGTTGTGACAATATCTGAAAAAACTATGCCCGCCTTCAGTAGATTCATATCCCCCCAGAACTCAATGCCATCTTGAGTAAAGACCTCTTGTGGAAGACCTGTTAATGGAAAACGGGATGCAGGGAATTGCCCCTGGTATGCAATATTGTGGATTGTAAATACTGTTTTAGTATTTGAAAAAAACGGGTCGTCTTTATAGATGGTTTTTAGATACGCAGGGATTAAGCCTGTCTGCCAGTCATGACAGTGGATTATGTCCGGCCTGAATCCAAGTTTTTTTATAGCCTCAATTACTCCCCTTGAAAATAATATAAATCTCTCTACATTGTCAAAATAATCTCCCTCAGGCATTGTATAGAGATATTTCCTGTCGTAATATTCATCTCTTTTTAAGAAGTATGCAGTTATGCCGCTTGCTTCAGCCTCAAACACAGGGCTGTCTATTTCTCTAAGGCCGAGAGGGACAGACGCCTGAGCGCCTGTTTGTTTGAGTTTAAAATTCCCTTCCTGAACATGCCAGTAAAAAGGCATTATAATCCTTGCATCCAGGCCAAGGCCATTCAGCGCCTTTGGCAAGGCGCCTGCCACATCTGCCAGACCGCCTGTTTTTGCAAACGGTATCGCCTCTGACGTTGCGATAAGAATTTTAAGTTGTTTCATGATAAATACAATCCAATGGTTTAAAAACTTGCGGCCTGTTTTAGGCCAAGAATTGCAATTCGTCCTCACATTATACAAAATCCATTCTGTAATGCAACCTGAATTTATAAAAGACAAAAGAGAAATCCTTTACCCCTGATATCAATATATGTATAATAGAGCGCCATATTCACTAATCTTAATATGAAAAACTCCAAAGAACTTCAAACAGAAATAAGGGAATTATTGAAAAAAAGAAAGGCCCTCATGCTTGCGCATAATTACCAGCGGGACGAGGTGCAGGAGACTGCGGACATCTGCGGCGATTCCCTTGCATTAAGCCAGGCTGCGGCTGCATCGGATGCAGAGGTTATTGTGTTTTGCGGCGTGCATTTCATGGCAGAGAGCGCCTCTATTCTTTGTCCTGACAAAACCGTTATACTGCCGAGGCTTGATGCAGGCTGTCCCATGGCGGATATGATAACCGCCGATGATTTGCGAAAGGAAAAGGAGAAAAGACCCGGTGTGCCTGTTGTTGCGTATGTAAATACAACTGCGGAGGTAAAGGCATTGAGCGATATATGCTGCACATCAGCAAATGCAGTGAAGGTTATAAATTCTGTTAAATCCGATAAGGTTTATATGATACCTGACAGAAACCTCTCTATGTATGTTGCAAGGACTGCAAAGAAACAGATGGAGTGGTGGGATGGCTTTTGCCCTACGCACGAGAGACTTAAGCCGGAGGATGTTTTAAAACTAAAGGGAAAACATCCTGAGGCGATATTTGTCTGCCATCCCGAATGCAGGCCGGAGGTTATTGACATAGCAGACCATGTCTGCTCCACCTCAGGGATGTATAAATTTGCAAAGGCTTCAAAGGCAAAGACCATAATCGTGGGCACAGAGATGGGCATACTCTACAGGCTTAAGAAGGAAAATCCTGACAAGAAATTTATCCTTGCGTCAAAAAGCCTTATCTGCCCCAATATGAAGCTCATCACCCTGGAGGATGTATTAGAGGCCTTGCAGAAGATGGACAGAGTTATAAAAGTGCCGGAAGAGATAAGAATACCGGCAAAAATGGCTCTGGATAGAATGTTGGAAGTGCCAAGGGATTAACTTAGGAAATCGAGTATCAATTTTTCTCAGAATTGTATTTGTCCCTATTTACCAAACAGATCGAGATATTGGGCAAAAATAAAAAGCCTGTTTCTCTTAAATCCCGTTATCTCCTTTAAAATGCCGATCCTCTGAAAATCATTTATGAGTTGATTTGCAGCAGGATGGGTAATATTCAGCAGTTGCCCTACTGTCTTTGCGGTTATAATCGGCTCTGAATAAAGAATTTTCAGCAGTCGTTGTCCTGTTTTCGCCTTTTTGCCGAGGGTAATAATTTCTGTTTCTGCCTTATATCGCAGGGCTATTATTCCTTCAAATGTCGCCTTGCCTTTTTGTGCGGTTTTGGCTATGCCGACGAGAAAGAATTTGATCCATTGTTCGATATTGCTTGTTGCGCGCACCATGGTCAAGGAATCATAATATGTACCTTTGTTGCGCTCAAAAAAGTCGGACACATAAAGGGTCGGCTTGCTCACTATTCCCTTGTCGAGAAGATAAAGCGTTATGAGCAGCCGCCCGATACGCCCGTTACCATCTTGAAAAGGATGGATCGTCTCAAACTGATAGTGGCTTATAGCATTTTTTATGAGATGGGGTATTATGAGATTTTCGTTATGCCAGAATTTTTCAAGGTCGCTCAGCAGGTCGGGCAGTTCGCTCTGGTGAGGAGCTTTTGTATCCATACTGCTGTTTGTAAGTTCCTGATTTGAAAGTCTGTTTTGTCATATTGTTATTTTTGTTACATATGAATTTTTATATGTAAAGTTTAGCTATTTTCCTTACATATGTCAAGCTATATGTAAAGTCCATTTTTTAGCCTGTATTGAGGCGCTTTCTCAACCAGTAAAAGGTGAGGCATAGTGATTGAGTTAACGGGTTATTGGTGGGGGAATAAACAAACAATTGACATAACCATCATAGTTGTTATAATTATACAGGAGGTGGAGTTATGGCAAAAGAGCTTACAGCGTTAAAGATGAGGGGGAACCTCGGAGAGGTTCTTGAGGAGGTCTATTATAAAGGACAGGAGTTTATAATCAAGCGAGGGAAGAAACCTATGGCAGTCCTGATATCCCTCAATGAGTTTGAGAGCTATAAAAGGCAGCGTAAAGAAGATATGTCTGTCTTTGACAGGCTCAGGTCAAAGGCAAAGGCCGGGGCTGCAAAGGATGTTGAGGCAGCTATTGAGGAGGCTATAAAGGCGGTTCGCAAAGGTGCATAGGGTTGTCATAGACACCAATGTACTTATAAGCGGAATTATACAGAAAAGCGGCTTCCCGTTTAAAGTGGTCAAGCTCTGGGAAGATGAGGTCATTGTTTTAATAACATCCGTTGCCACCATTGAAGAGGCTGAAAGGGTATTAAACTATCCCAAAATCAGGAAGAGATACGCCCTTACCAGTGACGATATACAGCGCACTGTAGCAAATCTGCTGAAATATTCAGTCCTGGCTCAAGACCCGCCAATCCCTAATGTTATAGAGCAAGACCCAGATGACAACAAGATACTTGCAATAGCCATTGCAGGAAAGGCCGATTATATAATCTCAGGTGACATGCACCTCTTAACCTTAAAGAACTACAGAGGGATAGAGATAGTAACACCCAAAAGGTTTTGCGAGATTACAGTAAAGTAGCTCACGCCTCTTTCACTCAATTAACCGCCTCCCGGTCTTTATCCAATATTTACTCTCCATCAGGGTGAGGGTGGGGTGCAGGCTCTGTTTCAAGGAAAAGGTGGGGCGTTGATTGAATTAACGGGTTATTGGTGATGGGAGAAATAAATGAGGCCCCTTTTTCTTTTCCTGGCATTAATCAATTAGTTCCACTTTCTTCTAATTAAGGTACAAATACATTTTGATTATGCCAATCAATATACTTTTCAGATGGCCGATCTACAATGTTGTCGGGCAATACTTTTAACTGTTGACCATGCAATGCATAATAATCGCGTCCATTTTCATACTCTTCTTTAATACGTTTACTAATTTCTACGTGTAAGCCTCGTGTTATTGTCAGATAACCCAAATCAAACAGTTTGTGTAAATCGGAACGTAATAAAAGTCCATTGTCTGTTCTGTTGGGACCTGAGATGGCAAAGGGTTTTATGTGAGAAGCTTCAAGAACCGGAAGTGTGCGCTCACCTGTGATAGCACACCTTCTACTATAAGCCTCCGTTACAAGAATACGAAAAGTGCCTTGACCCAAACGGGCTTTTGCCAGATATTCTGAGCCGTAATGCGCCTCTTCTTCTGCCACAATACTGGGTTGTTCGATTAATTTATCCGCCGAACTAACTACTAAACGTTCTTGAACAATGCTCCATAATTGCATACCAAGTTGTTCTGCAGTATCATAAGCTTTTCCGCTGACTATATTATGACTCCAATCTATAGGCACTGGGATCCACTGGTCTTTTGTAAAAAAGAATGGGGTTGCCAGTACACTGCAACCAATAACAGGATTAAGCTCATGGCCACCATGATATCTCATTATTTTTGATTTTAATGTTTCTAAATCTGGAACTCCATTTTTTTCTCCAAACGCTTCCCATGCCATTGATAATGGAATATTAAAATGCTTTACGAAAAAACCACCACCAACTATATAATTTAATGGGCTATGCAATTTAAATAAAAATAATTCACCCGAAGAAAGCACTTTAAATATACCTTTCCCACCGGGTTTCCAGAAATTTACTTCGTCTGGCTGCTGTTTTGACAAAAAATCAAACCAGTCATTATCAGTAACACCTATCCAGAATCTCAATTTTATCCTCTTTTTCCTAAAGGAATCCAATGCGTTTATGTTTCGGTTCAGGCGGCGTCATTAACTGATGGATAGCATCAAAAACTACCTTGAACTGTGAATCGTATTTCTTTTCCATCTCGTGAATCTTACGGGCAAGGTCTTTATTTGTTGCGAGCATCTCGCGAAGCTTTACAAACGCTCTCATGATTGCGATATTTACCTGAATTGCTCTCTTACTGTTAAGGACGCTTGATAGCATGGCAACACCCTGCTCGGTGAAAACGTACGGGGGATAGCGGCGGCCACCCCACAGTTTTGAGGTGCCAAATTGGAACCTCAAGTTTTCAAATTCCTCTTTGTCGAGCTGAAACATGAAGTCAGACGGAAACCTGTCAGCATTTCTCTTCACCGCTCGCACCAACATTTTTGTCTCTACTTCGTAAAGCTCTGCAAGGTTGGCATCTAACATTACCTTTTCGCCTCGAATCAGAAGAATCTTCTTTTCAATCATCTCAACTGGAACAATCGCTTTCATTTGCCCTCCGTTTGAAATCCCAATTCATGGTCTTCGTTTAGCCCAATAATCCTTTCTCTTTAAAACTAAAAAAACTATTTTTAGTGATGATGCTATGATCTATTATGTCAATCCCTAAAATTTTACCTGCTTCTGCTAGTCTTAGCGTTATCGTCAAATCATCCTCTGACGGCTCGCTGTCGCCGGAAGGATGGTTATGCGCAAATACTACTGACGCAGCGCTGTGTAAAATAGCCTTCTTAAATCCTCATAAAAATAACTTGTCAGTATTTTTTATAGAATCTTTACTTTTATATTAAGATTTATAAGGATTGTCAAATCCTTAATGCTTTTCCATGCCTTTTTTGATACGCTTATACCCCTCACCCTTGCCCTCTCCCGCAAGGGGAGAGGGGGTTTATTCCCCTTCCATCAATGGGGGTATAATAGCAAACTACAGGGGGTTTCAAGTATATGCCGATCTCAGTAGAAATCTCCAATCTCGTCAAAAAATACGGCGGCCTTGCTGCGCTTAATGATGTCTTGTTTACTATTGAAGAGGGCGAAACCTTTGGCCTGCTCGGCCCAAATGGCGCCGGCAAGACTACTTTAATAAGAATCCTAAGCACCCTTATTAAACCCACAAGCGGCAGCGCAAAGGTAATGGGGTTTGATGTTGTAAAAGAACAGAATGCGGTCAGAAAGTCTATCGGTGTTGTGCCGCAGGCAATGACGAGCGATATGGATTTGACAGGCTATGAGAATATGGATATATACGGCAGGTTTTACGATATGCCGAAAAAGGAGAGGCAGGAGCGGATAGACTATCTCCTCGGGATGGTCGGCCTGAAGGAAAGGGCAAAGGAATTAGTTGCGACATATTCAGGCGGGATGAGGAGAAGACTTGAAATAGCAAGGGGGCTTATACATAAACCGGCTTTACTTATACTTGACGAGCCTACCATCGGCCTTGACCCCCAGAGCAGGCATGTTGTCTGGGAGCTTTTGCAGAGATTCCGCAAAGAAGACAGGCTCACTATACTTTTAACAACGCATTACATGGATGAGGCAGAAATCTTGTGCAGCAGGGTTGCTATAATAGATTACGGAAAGATAGTTGCTATGGACACGGTTGCAGGACTTAAACAGAAGATACCTCAAAAGGATGTGGTGGAGATTACATTTAGCGGCGCGGATGCGGATAAGGCAGTAGAGGAGGTAAAGACTATCCCCTCTGTGCGCACAGCAGTTACAACTGACAGTATATTGCGGGTATCCGTAGATAACGGCGCTCAGGCAATTCCTCTATTGATGGCAGCCGTGGAAAGGCTTGGCGCAAAGGTTGCGTCAGTTACGCTAAAACAACAGACCCTTGAAGATGTGTTCATACATTTTACAGGAAGGCCTATCAGGGAAGAAGAGGCAAAGAAGGTGAGTTTTTTTATCGGCGCAGGCGTACCGAGCAAGTGGGGAAGGTAGGAGCATAGCGACATGACCCGTTTCTTTGCAGTGCTTGAAAGAGATTTAAGGCGATTTACAAGAAATCCTATAGTAATCGTTATGAGCGTTGTCATGCCCATAGTTTATCTGGTAATCCTCGGAAATTCATTTCAGGGCGAACTTAAAAATCTCTCTATTGCCGTTGTTGACATGGACAACGGGCCTTACAGCCACAGGGTAGTTGAGCTGCTCCACGCCCTTGAGTCGGGACCAAGGACTGTTAAGATATATCTCCTCTCTGACCAGGGATTCGCGCTCAAGAATTTAAAGGAGGGGCTGTTAAAGGGAGCGCTTATTATTCCGCCAAATTTCAGCAGGGATGTAATACATGGAAAAGGCGGCGAGCTTGGACTTTTCCTTGACAATGCAGAGTCTATCTCTGCCAATTCCATTCGCATGGCAATTTCAGGGGCATTGGCTGAAATCGGAAATGAGTTTATATCTGTCAGGGAGGAGAGGACAAAGACAAAACTCCGCGAAGTAGAGTTGTATAGAAAGGTGGATTATGACCAAACGTTGATCCCCGGGGTTGTGATTATGGCAATATTCCTCGGCGCTATGACAACAGGCGTGTTTAATATTGTAATGGATAAGTTTCTCGGCATTGACGAGAGCCATTTTTTAACCCCCCTTACAAAATTGGATATTGTCATGGGCCTTATTATAAGCGGGCTTATTATCACAACCATCATAGCCCTGCTTGTCCTCTTTTTCAGCTCCCTCATTGCCGGCATCCACTTATGGCAAACTTTAAACATTTACAGCCTTGCCTTGATTATTGCAATTATCGTGCTGTCCACCATCGGCCTTCTCGGCATGATGTTTATCATCCTCGGCAGGGCTAATCATCCGAGGATTGTCGGGGTTTTAGGCGGTTTTCTGAATGTCATATTCTTTTTTCCAAGCGGGGCGATATATCCCATAGAGAGTTTTCCGGCATGGCTTAAGACATTCTCAATAGTAAATCCAGAGACATATTCTGTTCATGCCCTGAGAGCCATTCTCTTTAAAAATGCAGGTCTCCAGACTGTGCAGGGAGACATCCTTTTCCTCATTGTCTTTGCCATAATCACCATAACCATAGCGACCGTTATATTTAAGCGTGGGCTGTAGCCATCTTTTTTATCCTTGGCGGAATAATAGCCGCTGTCCCTCTTTTTCCCTTGACATTCTACATAAAGTAGAATATGTTGGGGCATGATCAAGGGATTTGCAAATATTTTCAATATCCTATGTGGTTTTTTTCTGGGTGTCATCATAATTTCACTATTTCCATCATCCTCCTTTGCCATCCCGGCGTTTGCGCGCAAATATGATCTCTCATGCGCTTCCTGCCACACCAAACCACCCCGGTTAAATGCCTTCGGCGAGGCCTTCCACATGGCCGGGTTTCAGATTCCGACGGTACAAGAGGGGGAGATTAAGAAGAAACGTCATATCGGACGGATCATGTCCGAGACCGATTTCCTGAATATTTTTTCGGTCAGAACGACCGGTGATTTCATTCAATCATTCTCGGGTGGTCAAAAGAACGAATCGGCGATGACGCTGCCGCAAAGTGTCGAGCTGTATCTGGCCGGAAACTTTACCGAGGCCATCGGCTATTTCTTCGAGCTGGAGCATGAAAGCCGGTCAATCGAAGGGCTCGCGGGAGGCCGGTTCGAGGAGACCTCGCGCTTCGGAATCGGGAAGGAGTTCTTTTTTATCTTTGATCTGCCCGCTCTATTTAAAAGCGCGTCCCCGGACCGGGCCGGCTCCGGCGGGCCGATGGACCATGGCGGAGGGGCGATGATCATGGGGCCGATGGTGATGGCTGGGAAGATAGATCCGTCCACCAATTTTTCGTATCCCACCAACCGGCAATTTATTCTGAATGTTCCTGGCCGTGTAGATTCAGGAATCGTTGAGCGTTTTGGCCTAACACCCTATGCCTTTGCCGCGAAGTTTTTCGGGATCAAGACGACTGAGGGGAATTCGGTCGAGGTGACCAAAGAAGTCCTCTACAACACCCCTGGGGCTTTAGGGATCGACCTTCATGTGATGGTGGAAAACCTCATAGTGCAGGCGGGTGCGATGCAGGGGGGGCTTCAGGCCGGGAACAGTGATGTGAATCAGAAGAAGGATCCGTATATGATGATGCGGCTGAATTTCGGACAGGAAGCCTATATCTCAGGTAGTCTCTCCGGCCTGGTCTATTGGGGGAACGACACGGCCATGGTTGATACCAGCCTGGTCAACTGGCTTCGTTATGGATTTTCAGGGAATCTCAAATATAAATATCTGGATCTCTACGGCGCCATTATTTGGGACACCATCCGCAACCTACCCGCTGGCATCAGCAGTCCGTTTGATAGCACAGCCTATGGGTTCACCATCGAAGGGGATTACCTGGCGACCGATAGATGGCTGCTGTCGCTTCGGTATGACCAGCTCAACGCGGGCGGATTTATCGGCCAGAAAACCGACGGCAAAACCATTGCGGCCCAGGCGCGGTTCTATATGCGGGATAATTTTTCATTCTACCTGAGGGATAGTTTTAACCTGGAGGGGGTCAACGATAATGCGCTTCGAAATTTTCAAAACTTCGTCACGTTGGGCGTCGATTTTCATTTTTAGGCGAGCTCGTGGGATCGGGGAGGCCATCTATATGAACCATCACGTTTTCAGTTTTGGTTTGATAGTGATCGCAACGGCATTTGTGTCTCTTTTCTGCCCGGAGGTTGGGTTCAGCCAGACGAATCAGGAACACGGGCATGATATGGGACACATGGAAGGAACGGACGCGGTAGACGTCATGGCCGGGAAGATGATATACACGATGGGCTGCATCCATTGCCATGGATCGAAGGGACGGGGCGATGGCGCGGCGGCTATTTTTATCGGGCCCTACTCTCATCCACGTCCGAACGATTTTACCGCAGGGATTTTTAAGTTCCGTTCGACGGAGTCGGGTCGACTGCCGATGTTGAAGGATCTGATGCGGACGATTCGCGAGGGCATTCCGGGCATTATGCCGTCGTTCAGGAATTTGGGAGAGGGGCAAATCCGGGCGGTGGCGCTGTATGTGAGCAAAGAATTCATTAAACAGGAGCTTCCGACCGAGACGGCCATCATCTATGCCGAGCATGTGGGGCCTTATACCTATTCGCTGGAGAGTGTCCGTCGTGGGAAAGAACTTTACACAAAGCTTGGATGCGCCGCATGCCATAGAGTGGACGGCCGAGGGGCGGGTATCACATTACAGGATGTAAGAGGGCTTCACATCATGCCGGTGGACCTGACCCGGCAGGAGACGTTCGGGAACGGCACCTCTCACGAGGATATTTACCGGACGATCATGACGGGCCTGGATGGGACGCCCATGCCCTCCTTTTTCGACTTGTTTAAGGGGCATGAACAAAGCGCATGGGATCTTGTGCATTACATCCTTTCTTTGCAAGGAAGGTAAATATCCTTCATCCTTATAGAAACACTCTGGCCGTGGGCATCTAAACCTTCTATATCAGTAAACCTGACTACTTTCCCCCCAAGCCTCTCAAGCCCTTTTCTGGAAAAGGCAATAATGCTTGAACGTTTAATAAAATCCTCAACTCCAAGGGGAGATGAAAACCTTGCAGCGCCTCCTGTCGGGAGTGTGTGATTTGGCCCTGCCATGTAGTCGCCGAGGGACTCAGGTGTGTATTGCCCTAAAAAGATTGCGCCTGCGTTTTTAATCTTTTTCAAAAGCTCAAATGGTTTTTTTACAAAAAGCTCCAGATGCTCTGGCGCAATCTTGTTGGATATATCTGCTGCTTCGGCTAAATTCTTTGTAAGGATAATTGCGCCATATCTATCAATGGAACTTTGGGCAATGGCCTTTCTTTTAAGTCCTTTGATCCGGATTGAAACCTCCTTTGACACGGCCCGGGCCATCTTTTCTGAGGTCGTAAGAAGGATGCTTGATGCGAGTTCGTCATGCTCTGCCTGAGACAACAAATCAGCGGCTATCCATGCAGGCTCCCCTGAGCCGTCATTTATAATAAGTATCTCGCTTGGCCCTGCTATCATATCAATATCCACTGTCCCAAACACGAGTCTCTTTGCGGCAGCAACATAGATATTGCCCGGCCCTACAATCTTATCTACCTTCGGAATGGTCTTTGTGCCGTAAGCAAGGGCAGCAATGGCCTGCGCGCCGCCGATGCTGTAAATCTTATCAACCCCTGCTATCTTTGCCGCAGCCAGCACATATGGGCTAATCCCATTTTTAGACGGTGGCGTCACCATTATAATCTCTTTTACGCCTGCAATCTTTGCAGGTATTGCGTTCATTAAAACAGTGGACGGATAGACAGCCTTTCCGCCAGGGACATAGATGCCCACCCGTTCAATAGGTGTAATCATCTGTCCCAGTATTGTTCCATCCTTTTCAGAAAACGCCCATGATTTGGCTGACTGCCTTTTGTGAAATGCCTCTATCCTTTTTGCGGCAAGTTTAATGAGCTTTAAATCGTTTTTTGAAATTTTTTGAAGAGCCTTTTCTATCTCTTTTTTCGCCACACTCAATCCTTTGTTCTTAAGCCTGATACCGTCAAAAAGTTCGGTATATTTCAAAAGGCTTTTATCTCCGCTTTGTCTTACATCCTTGAGAATTGCCTTTACAGCCTCCTCTGCGCCAGTCATATCTGATTCACCCCTTTTAAGGATGGCGCCAAGTATTTTAATAAAACCTTTTTCTCTTATGGAAAATATCTTCATGGTTGCCCAATTTTATAGAATAATTATGAATGGCGCAAGGTTATTTTATTTTCCCATATCCCCAAGCTCATACTGAATAATGGCTGCAATGCTTATGGCTGCTGTCTCTGTTCTTAATATCCTTGGCCCAAGCATCACAGGTAAAAAACCTGCCTTTTCTGCGAGAGCCGCCTCCTGTTCTTCAAAGCCCCCTTCAGGGCCTATCAAAACAATACATCCTGAAAACCCCTCAGGCTTCAAAATGTCTTTGAGGTTATTCCTGTTTTCTCCTTCCCATGGAATAATTTTGATATACTTCTCCATGCTGTGAGAATACTTGCTTAAAACCTCTGCTAATGTAACCAGTTCTTTTATTTGTGGAATAACATCTCTCCTGCATTGCTTTGCCGCCTCAATTGCTATGCGCTGCCATCGTTGGATTTTCTTTGCGGCTTGTTCGCTGTTCAACCTTGACACAACCCTTGAGGCAGTGAATGGTATAATCTCCGAAACACCAAGCTCTGTTGCCTTCTGGATTATAATGTCCATCTTCTCAGCCCTTGCAAGACCCTGAGCAAGGATTATCCTGAACCGGCTTTCTCTTGATACATCAAGTTGTTTTTCTATGGCAACACAGACCTCATCCCTAGTGACAGTTTTCAGACTCCCTGTGAATTCCCGGCCTTTCCCATCAAATACAATAACCTTATCCCCTTTTTTAAGGCGGAGCACATCCTTTAAATGATGGAGTTCTTTGCCGGTTAAGAGGGCAATCTTTTCTTTATCGCTTATGTGTTCTGCAAAAAATCTCTTCATCAATATAAAAACCCCTTGACGCTTTGGACTGTTTGGTATATTTTTGCGGCATGCAGTCTAATATACACTTTATGTATAAAAAAACAATCTCCTCCGTTTTAATACTCTTCTTTTTGCTGGTTCAGGTTTGTAACCTGAACCTCCTTATCCCCAATGTCTATGCTGATGTTTCCAGCCTTCCTGTTGAGTATAAGGAATTCTGGAATACGAGGCTTTCTGAATTAAAGGCTGTACAGGCAGAGCCGGAGCTGGGCAATGCCATAAAAAGGGATGGGGTTGTCGGCAGGGATGTCTGGTTCAGGGGCTACGGTAATGTAAGGCTGCACGGTTATCTTGCAAAACCGTCAAACATTAAAAATGCCCCAGCTGTTTTACTCTTGCACGGTTATTCTGATTACGGAAGGCCGTCGTGGGCAGAGAGATATGCGAAGATGGGTTTTATTGCCTTTGCAATAGATGTGCGCGGTCACGGCAAAAGCCGGCAGGATTATGATCCCGGGTTTCCCGGCCTTATGGTTGATAATATTACGGATGGCAAAAACTACAGCCTTGTCGGCGTTATACTTGATGCAATAAGGGGGATTGATTTTCTTGAGACCCTGTTCGCAGCGGATAAAAATAGAATCTATGTGAGCGGCAGCAGTATGGGCGGGGGAAGCGCTATGATAGTATCTGCAATAGATACACGGGTGAAGGCTGTTGCGGCTGGCGTGCCGTTTCTCAATAACATACCGGAGAGTTTAAAAACCGCAGATGGCGGGCCTTATATGGAAGTAAGGAAATACCTGAAACAACATCCTAAGGATAAAGACAAGGTTTGGGATACGCTTAAATATGTGGATGCATATAATTATGCGCCGTATATAAATAAACCTATTATAGTCGGAGTCGGCCTTGCTGATTCCATCTGCCCTCCGGAGGGCATCAAATCTACCTTTGACAGGATTCCACCGGATACTAAAAAAGAAATCTACGAAGTACCGAAGGCAGGCCATGTTGTTTTACCGGAGTGGCATGAGAAGAATAGAAAGTGGTTTTCCGAAAACTAAGGCCGGTTAAAGGAGTTATTGTATGACAGACCGTAAAATCCTCCCTCTTTTTTTCTTAAGTATACTGATTCTATCCATTCTTCCTGCCTATTCTCAGGATGTATACGCAAAAAAACGGCAGATAATGATAGAGAAGGATATACGAGGACGGGGTGTCACGGATAAAAAGGTTCTGGATGTGATGGGAAAGACGCCCAGACACCTTTTTGTTGAAGGGCATCTCAGGGATGCGGCCTATGAAGATTATCCCCTTCCCATCGATGAAGGTCAGACCATATCTCAGCCCTATGTGGTTGCTTTGATGACCGAGGTATTGCAGCTTAAGCCTTCTGACAGGGTTCTGGAGATAGGCACAGGTTCAGGCTATCAGGCGGCTATTCTTGCAGAGATAGTGAAAGAGGTTTATACCATAGAGATTAGAAAAGGGCTTGCAGAGAAGGCTGAAAAAAGGCTTAAAGATATGGGCTATAAAAACGTAAAGGTTAAGTATGGGGACGGATATTTTGGATGGGAAGAATATACGCCGTTTGATGCCATAATCATTACTGCTGCTGCAAATCATATCCCGCCATCGCTGATAAAGCAATTAAAGGAAGGCGGAAGGTTGATTATTCCGCTTGGCAGCACTGTCTACAGCCAGACCCTTATTCTGGCCATAAAGGAAAAGGGCGAGCTTAACCTCCAGGAGATAACATCCGTGAGATTTGTCCCTATGATTGGCGAGGCGGAGAAGGGAAGGTAAAAAAGGCAAGGAGATATGCAATACCGCCCATCCAGAGGACTGCCTTAAAACCAATGACTATAGCCAGCATGATGGTGAGTATAGGCGATAGAACAGAGAAACAACCATTGACAGCCCATGCCCACGGAATGAGAGAGGGATTTCCTGCGCCAAGCGACTTAATCCCGAGCGGAAACGGTATCCCCATAAGGAAACCGAGCGGAATAAGCGCAATAAAAGACATGACAATTTTAACCGATAATGCATGGGGAGAAATAGCATCAGAGATTGCGGGTATAATAAGGCTGTATGCAATAATGAGAAATGAAATTACAAAAAGCATAGCCCGGTTTCTTAGCAAAGAAAATCTGTGGCTCAAAAGACTTCCCGTACCAGAACTAATCAGTATGGATGTAAGGACAACGCTAACGGCATAAGAAGGATTTTCCAGAGGGAGGATCATCTTCTGAATCATTGTGATTTCTACAAACATAAAGCCAAGGCCGAGGAGGGCAAAATAGATAAGGGATGTATAATTGCTCTTGCGCTGCGCATCCCTACGTCTTTTTGCAACAGCAGGTAGAAATATAAAAATGATACTCAGTAGCAGAGCCTGTATAAAAACCATAGGGAGGAGATACCCCTCTTCTATAAAATACTGCCACTTTTCACCCATCGTCCTGTAGATTGTTTTTATATTCTTAAGCCTTAAGTAATAGGGAAAGAACGGATTTTCATCCCGGACAGGGCTTATATCAAAAATATAATTACGCTGAAAACTCTTTCGTGTTTCGGGATCAAGAATATTCTTAAATGCCGCGGGATATTCATTTGAAGGCAGCCGCACATAAATATTTGTTTCTTGTTCTGTAATCCCCGGAAGATATATGAGGTCAAATCTTCTCTCCCTGCAAAATTTTTTGATAGATTCTATTTCATCAAAAGAAAATGGCGATTTTTTTGCAAGGATAGATACAGTTCCCCAGCTTCTTATGGCTGCAATATTTTTATCTGCATCCGCTATCCCGATCTCATCCATTGCCAAAACCATAGTGTTTAAAAGCCTTAACTCTGTCCTCGGCGGATGGAGAATGAAGAGGTGTATGCTCAGTATGCCATTATCTTTTAAATGCCCCAGATATTCTTTGAATGCCTCAACAGTAAATCTGTAGTCCTCTGCGATTCCAAAAAAGCCTCCCGGTGAAGCGCCCATTAAGGGAATATCAATGGCGTCAAATTTTTTATCTCTCTTTTTAAGCCATGACCTTCCGATGCCGGACCATGTATCCTGGCTATAGATACCCTGAGAAAATTCTGTAAAATCATCTCGTATGACCTTTATTACCAGCGGGTTGGAATCGACCTTGTAGATGTTTTTTGAGTTGTAATAGCGGGCCAGCAATACCTCCAAGCCTCCTTTTGGCTCAAGAATTAATACATCATCTTTTTTGCCAATCTCATAAGAAAGGGCAGAGGGGAGGTATGTTAAAAACTTAAGCGCTTGGTTATCTCCGGCGTGGGTAAGGGCATTTATCTCGCCTCCATCTATGGAAAGGCCAATCTGTTCAGGAAGCGGGTCGAGATATTTCAGGCTCAGCCCCGGTGCGAACCGTGCCGCAGGGCTTTTAAATGTGTCTATACGTGAATATGGGCTGTTGTATGTCCTGATATGTTCTGCTCCCGGAAATTTTAAAGCAACCTGAAGACTTTTGTACGGAGACATTCTTGGAGTAATGATGTCCGGCATGGTTAAAAGGAAAAAATTTAATGTAATCAAGCATAGCGCAGTAATTTTTATCCATCGCCTGCCAATGATAAATGCGCCCAATAATGCCAGTGAGGCTATAATAATAATAGCTTTCTCAGGAGCCGTTATGCTCAATAAAAATAGAATGACAATTGAGCCTGCGCCTGCGCCAAGAAGGTCTGAGCCATATAACAGCCCTGATTTTTCACTTATCATGGAAAACGCAGATGCCATACAAAACCCGAAAAAGAGAAATGGGATGGAAAGTATCATGTAGTAAAGGCATATATAAAAAATCTGAACTCTTTCCCATGCAAGCCTTACAGGGTCAAAGGGTATCTGGTTTGAAAGCATATAACTTAAGGATATGCCCGCGCCAAGGAGCAGCCCATATATTCCAATCCGTTCATAGGGGAAGGAGCTATCTCCTCCCGTTTGGCTGGCCACAGGGGCCGCCCCTGCAATTTTCGGATAGAGTGAAAGAACCGTGCCGCTTGCGCCAATGCCCAGCATCGCTATGCTAATAATCATGAATGCAAAGTGATACCATAGCGAGATGGAGAATATCCTTATTAAGGTTATCTCATATGCAAGGGATGAAAATGAGAAGAGAAAAATTCCTGCGTATATCTTTACTTTTGCCATTTGAGTTTCAATCTAACACGGCCTATTGTCTTTGACAAGGGGTGAACGGATATGCTTTAAATATAATATACCCCCAACACCAAAACTTTTGGTGTGGGGGTATATCCGGGATTAAAAATGAATCTATCTTCTCTCTTATCCAGAGACCGCATCCTTCTCAATTTCAGGGCAGATACCCATACTGAGGCCTTGAAAAATATGGCCTGCCTTCTTGGCAAGGTATGCGAAGATAAGGAGT
>JBBTFC010000085.1:0-8246 GCA_038042015.1 Deltaproteobacteria bacterium | reverse complement strand
AATCAGAAATTTACAGGAGGTATTTTATGCCGGAAAAAGTTCTAATCTTTGGCAAAGACACCTGCCCCTATACAACGGCAGCCCGTGAAGATTATGTCAAAAAGGGTTATGAGGTGCGGTATGTAAATGTGAAACAGGATGCTGTTGGTATGGAAGAGATGTTGAAATATTCAAGAGGCAGGAAGGATGTGCCTGTTATTGTGGACGGGCAAAAGGTAACCATCGGTTTCGGCGGCGCCTGAGGGGTTTAATAATAATGCTGGCAGGCTGCCAGTGTGAGAGGTAATGGGGTAAACAATAAGAAGCCGTCGGCGGCTTTATCACACCGTCAGGGAGCGGCTTTTTCTATTTGGGGGAATAGCAATAATGATAGAGACTGCGGCAGATATTATAAAAAATGCCATAGATAACCTGAGAAAGAACGGCGGCATAAAAACAGAAGATACCCCGGATATCATCATAGAAAGGCCGAAGAGGGATGAATTCGGCGATTATGCAACCAATGTGGCCATGCTCCTTGCATCTAAAGAGGCCAGACCGCCAAGACAGATTGCTGAAGCGATAGTAAAGGAGATAAAACCGTCTGCCTATGTAAAGAAGGCTGAGATAGCAGGGCCTGGATTTATAAATATATTCATGCAGGGAGATTACTGGCTTAACCTTCTCAAAGAAGTCTACAGCCTTAAAGAGAGATACGGCACAAGCAATATCGGCGCAGGGAAAAAGGTTCAGGTGGAGTTTGTAAGCGCAAATCCCACAGGCCCACTGCATATCGGCCACGGAAGGGGGGCGGCAGTTGGCGACGCGCTTGTAAATATATTAAAGGCAGCGGGATATGATGTTACAAAAGAATATTATATAAACGACAGAGGGCGGCAGGTAGAAACACTGGGCAGGTCTGTATATCTTCGTTATCTGGAACTCTTTGGTAAAGGGATGGAACTTCCGGAAGATGCATATAAAGGCGGCTATATAAAGGATTTGGCGGGTGATTATAAGCAGAAGTTTGGCGATAGTTATGCCGTTATGGGATACAAGGAGGATAGTGTCAGCAAGTTTGCTGACTTTGCCAAGGGTGCGCTTCTGGAACATATTAAAAAAGACCTGCGGGATTTTGGCGTAGAATTTGATAGATGGTTCAGTGAAAACGACGACCTCTACAATAAAAATTTTGTTACGAAGGCCATAGAAGAGCTTGAAATGAAAGGTGTTATATTTGAGGAAGAAGGGGCCAAGTGGTTTAGAACAACTATGTTCGGAGACGATAAAGACAGGGTTTTGAGAAAGGCAGACGGGGAGCTTACATATTTTGCTGCGGATATTGCCTATCACAAGAATAAAATGGAACGAGGCTTACATAGCATAGTAAATATTTGGGGCGCAGATCACCACGGTTATGAGGCGCGCGTACGTGCCGCATTAAAGGCATTTGGCTATGATGACAGCGCCCTTAAAATAATCTTTATTCAACTTGTATCTCTTCTGAGAAACGGCGCGCCGGTGCCGATGGGCAAAAGGGAAGGGGAGTTTGTTACCTTAAGACAGGTTATAGATGAGGTTGGGAAAGACGCATGCAGGTTCTTCTTCCTTATGAGAAAATCAGATGCGCATCTTGACTTTGACCTTGAGCTTGCAAAAAAACAGGCGCCTGAAAACCCTGTTTTCTATGTGCAGTATGCCCATGCAAGGATATGCAGTATTATAAAGCATGCAAAGGAAAAAGAGATTACATCCCCGAAGACAGAAGATGTAAATATTAAACTATTGAGACTTAAAGAAGAATTGGATATTATAAAAAAACTCGCCTTTTTCCCTGATATTGTAAAAGGAAGCGCTATTGCCATGGAGCCGCACAGGATAACATTCTATCTTCAGGAACTGGCGGCTATGTTTCACCCCTATTACAACAAAAACAGGGTTGTAACAGAGGACGCAAAGCTGACAGACGCAAGACTATATTTATGCGAGGCTGTGAGGATAGTCCTGCAAAACGGTTTAAAGCTTTTAGGAATTTCAGCGCCGGAGGAGATGTAATGAAAACAAGTCACAAGTCACAAGTCACAAGTCACAAGTCACAAGTCACGAATCTGGTGTCTGGTGTCTGGTGTCTGGTGACTGTATTGTTACTGCTGTCTACTGCCTACTGTCTACTGCCTACTGTATCTCATGGCGCAGGCGCGGAAGAAAAGATAATTCAGCCTAACAGGGCTAAGGTCGCCATTATTCCGTGGAAGGTAAATGCAGAAGAAAGTCTGGGGTATCTCAAAGATGCGGTTAATGACATGCTCGCATCGAGGATTGGCTCTGAACCGGCAATAGAGATTATAAAAGAGTCTTCCATTAAATCAGTTGTGTCTAAATATGGCAAGGAAGTGATAACAGAGGATATTGCAAAAAACATAGGCAGGGAAGTTAATGCAGATTATGTTATTTTTGGAAGCATTACAGTAATTGCAGACAGCGTAAGCATTGATGTGAGGATAATAGCCTTAAAAAAGGTTATATCCCCTGTCTCTTTTGCCTCTCAAAGCAAAGGGCTGGGGAATCTCATATCACTGGTTGATGAAACGGCTAATGATACAAAGGCCAAGATATTAAATGCAGAAGGGATAAGCGCTTCTGCAGGCACTCCTGCCCCATCTTCTCCTGCATATACAGGTAAATTTATTACAAAGGAAAAGCCTGCTGAAACACCAAAAGAGGGAGATTTCATAATCGCAGAAAAATCTAATATGAAGGGCGTCTGGAAGAGCGCTCAATTTGCCGCAGCAATGATATCCATAGATATCGCAGATGTTGACAATGACGGGAAAAATGAAATTGTCATGATTGATAGCCACAATCTCTTTATCTACCGGCTTAAAGGGCAAACGTTGGAGCTTGTAAAGGAATTCAAGGGCGATGTCTTTATTAAAAATTATAGTGTGGCAATTGCCGATATAAATAATAACGGCATCCCGGAAATCTATGTCACAAGAATGGTGAATGACAGATTGGATTCCTATGTGCTGGAATATAAAGATAATGAGTTTAAAACCATTGCGTCTGATTTGAAATGGTTTATAAGGGTAGTGAAAGACCCCAAGACAGGTCAGATACTCATTGGCCAGAAATATAGCGATACACAGGGATATTTTGGCGCGGTGCAAAAACTTGAATGGAAAGATGGGAAACCGCAGGAAATTAAGATTATGGACATACCAAAGGGCTTAAATTTATATAACTTTGAAATGGTGGATCTGGACAGAGACGGGACAGTGGATGTTATTGCGCTGGATGAAAGAGATTATCTGCGCATTTACAATAAAGATAAAGATGGATTATGGAAAGAATTATGGAAGAGCGGAGAATTTTACGGCGGGAGCCTGAATCGTCTGGAGCTTGGGGCGTCTTCAATCGGTCATGAGGCTGGTGATTTTATAGATATAAAGGCAAGGATTGTTTATGCCGACCTTGATGGGGATGGACTTAGCGAGATAATAATCAGCAGAAATAACCCCGGCGCTTTAGGCCGTTACTTCAAACGGAACATGTCTTATGATAATGGCGAGATTATAAACCTCACATGGGAAGAAAATAGTCTTGAAGAAAACTGGAAGACAAAGAAGATTGACGGTTATATTGCGGATTATGTTGTAAATGATATAGATAATGACGGCCAGAAGGAGTTGGTGATATTGGTTGTTCTGGATGGAGGAACAGGAAAGAGTTATGTTATGGCCTATAAGGCAAAGTAGGGGCAACCCCCCGTGGTTGCCCTTTTAAATCAGGGAAATCAGGGCAGGCACAGGGGCCTGCCCCTGCTATCTTTGAATGACTGTCTTTAATATGTCTTCCACAAACCTCTTTATTTCTGTCAGCCCTTTTTCAGTGGCTGCCTCAAACCTGAGAACCAGAACAGGTTGTGTATTGCTGGCCCGAACTAATGCCCATCCGTAGTCAAATACGATTCTTAAGCCGTCTATCCTGATTATATCCCTTACCGCCGGGATACCACTTTGTTTTTGGCCTATCGTTTCTGACAATCTATCTATTACACCAAACTTCTTATCATCAGGACAGTCAATCCGTATTTCAGGGGTTGTGCAGGTCTTTGGCAGACCGGAAAGGAGGCTGGAAATCTTGACAGCCGGTTCTTTTAATCTGTGTTTTGAAAATATTTCCGCCAGTCTGCATGATGCATAAATTGCGTCATCATAGCCAAAATATCTGTCTGCAAAAAATATATGTCCGCTCATCTCGCCTGCAAAAATTGCCCCTGTTTCTTTCATCTTTGATTTTATCAGAGAATGGCCTGTCTTCCACATCAGTACATTGCCGCCCAGCCGCTCTATCTCATCGTACATAACCTGCGAACATTTAACATCGCCTATAAATGTAAGTTTTGGTTTTTGACTTTTGACTTTTGATTTTTCTAATATATCTCTTGCAAATATTATCAGCAGTTGATCACCCCATATGATTGCGCCATTTTCATCAACAACACCAATTCTATCTGCATCGCCGTCATAGGCAATGCCAAAATCCGCCTTTTGGGTTTTAACAGCCTCTATCAAATCTTCTAAATTCTCAGGGATAGTAGGATCAGGATGATGATTAGGAAAATTGCCGTTTGGCTCGCAAAAAAGCTCTATAACATCGCAGCCCAATTCCCTTAAGAGTTTAGGCGCAACAGGGCCTGCTATGCCGTTGCCTGCGTCAATAACGAGTTTAACAGGGGTCTTAATAGAATCCTTAAATTGCCTTTTAAGATACTCTGTATAGAGCGGTATTATATTGCAATATTCTATTCTACCGTTTTTACTGACCACTGGCCACTGACCACTGGTCACTATCTTCCTTATCTCCTGAATCTCTTGCCCATATATAGTCTCTTTGCCAACGGTTATCTTGAAGCCGTTGAACTCAGGAGGGTTATGGCTGCCTGTTATCATAATGCCGCCGTCAAGGCTTAGATGAAATATGGAGAAATATTGCAGGGGCGTTGGGCATTCGCCAATATCCACGACATCAATGCCGGTTGAAATTATCCCTTCAATCAATGCGTCTCTTAATATGTTTGAGCTAAGTCTTATATCCCTGCCTACGCTGACTTTGAGCTTTGAGCTTTGACTTGTGACTTGTGACTTGTGACTTGTGACTTGTGACTTGAGATATATCCCGTATGCCGTGCCTACGGCTCTGGCTGCTTCAGCGGTCAGGTCTTTATTAAATACCCCCCGTATATCGTATTGCCGGAATATCCCCGGATTAACGGTTGTAATCATCAGACAGCCTCTCTATGTCGTCCTCGCCAAGGTATTCGCCGTTCTGCACTTCTATAATCTGCAGCGGAACCTTGCCCATATTTTCAAGCCTGTGTTTTGTTGACATGGGGATGTATGTGCTCTCATTGGGATGCACATCATAAACCTCTCTGTCCTTTGTAACGCGGGCTGTGCCGGAGACAACAACCCAGTGTTCGCTTCTGTGGCGGTGAATCTGAAGGCTCAGACTTGCGCCCGGCTTTATGAACAGCCTTTTTATCTTATACCTGTCGCCAACCTCAAGCACAGTGTATGCCCCCCACGGCCTCTCAACTGTCTTGTGAATAAGATATTCTTCTCTGCCATGTTTTTTTAATTCATCAACAACCTTTTTAACATCCTGCGCCTTTTCCTTTCGACATACAAGGGTGGCGTCAGCCGTGTCAACAACAACCATATCCTTTAAACCAATAGTTGCAACAAGCCTGCCGCCGCTGAATACAATAGAATCCCGGCTTTCAACATCAATAACATTGCCTTTAATTATATTGCCGTTTGCATCATGGGGAAGCGCCTCATCAAGGGCTGCCCAACTGCCGACATCCGACCATCCGATGTCAGCAGGCACAACCATCACATTTTTACTCTTTTCAAGCACGGCGTAGTCAATGGATACAGCGTCAAGTTCTGAATATACCTCTTCTATAATTTTTCTTTCGTCTTTTGTGCCTATAGCCTTTTCTATCTTTAAAAGCCCGCTGTAGAGCGCCGGAATATATTTTTTTATCTCTTCAAGGATTGCTGATGTCTTCCATACGAATATTCCGCTGTTCCAGAGATAATTGCTGTCTTTCAAGTATTTCTGCGCTGTTTTTGCATCCGGTTTTTCAGTAAATCTTTCTACCCGATACATCTGTAACTTTGGGTTTTGAGATTTGAGCCTTGAGCTTTTTTTAATATAGCCATATCCTGTCTCCGGCCTTGATGGTTTTATGCCGAGGGTTACAAGCCGGCCGCCCTCCGCGCATTTTATTGCTGTTTTCAATGTTTCAATAAATATGTCTTCGCTGCGGATGTTGTGGTCAGCAGGCAGCACAATCATAATCGGATCGGTTTTTGTCTTCTTAAGATAAACTGCCGCAAGCCCTATTGCAGGCGCCGTGTTTCTGCCAAACGGCTCAGTAATTATTTTTAGCCGGCCTTTGCCCTTTTTGAGCCCCTCAAGATGGATGCCTAAATCAAACTTAAGCTTTTCGCTTGTTACAATAGAGATATTCTCATCCGGCACAAAGCCGCGCAGCCTTTTTATTGTCTGCCTGATCATTGTGTCTTCGCCGACTATCTTCAGCATCTGCTTTGGAGAACTCTCCCTGGACAGCGGCCAGAACCTTGTGCCTGCGCCGCCTGCCATAACCACGGCATGGATATTTTTATTTGCAGGTTTCATATCACAGTGTCTCCTTCTTATTTTTTTACCTAATTAGTTTATGCTCAAAAATGACCCAGATGCAAGGCGGAGCAAGGCTTCAAGCGAGACATACTTTGCGGTATGTTGAGCGCAGAAGCCGCAGCGACAACGCCGCAGATGGGCATTTTTCAGCGTAAACTAACCCTCTCCAAGATACGCAGCCCTAAGTTGTGGGTTTTTTAAAAGGGCCTCTGCATCGCCCTGCATAACAACCCTTCCTGTCTCCAGAACATAGCCTTTATTTGCAAGCCGCAAGGCTGCATTGGCATTCTGCTCCACAAGAAGGATTGTCATACCTTCCTGATTTATCCTTTTTATTATTTCAAAGATTCTATCAACCATCATAGGCGCCAGCCCCAAAGACGGCTCGTCTAATAAAATGAGTTTCGGCCTTGACATTAAGGCCCTTGCTATTGCAAGCATCTGCTGTTCGCCGCCGCTTAATGTCCCGCCGTATTGTTTAAGCCTCTCTTTCAATATCGGAAAATATGCGAAACCTTTTTCCATATCCTCTTTAACGGCTTTTTTGTCCCCTCTTCTTAGATACGCACCCATCTCCATATTTTCCATGACAGTCAATTGCGGAAATATTCTTCTTCCCTCAGGGACATGAGATATGCCCATTTCAACAACAGCATGCGCTGGAAGGCCGTCTATCCTTTTACCCAGAAACTCTATTTCCCCTTTCTTTGGGGAAAAGACGCCTGAAATAGTATTTAGCAATGTTGATTTGCCAGCGCCGTTTGCGCCGATAATTGCGGCAATCCCGCCCTGGCTTATATCAATGGAAACGTCTTTTAAGGCTTCAATATTTCCATAGGCAGTATAAATATGAGAAAGTTTAAGCATACTCTCTTCCAAGATACGCTTCAATAACCTTTTTATCCCTTCGGACCTCATCAGGCAGGCCTTCGGCTATTTTTACGCCGTGGTCAAGCACAAAAACCCTGTCTGATATGCCCATTACAACCTTCATGTCATGCTCAATCAGGAGTATTGTGACGCCTTTATCCCGTATAAGTCTTATAAGCCCTTTAAGGGATTCAGTCTCTTTAGGATTCATGCCTGCCGCAGGCTCATCCAGAAGCAAAAGCACAGGCTCGCCTGCAAGCGCCCTTGCAATTTCCAGCCTTTTCTGCTCGCCGTAAGAAAGATTTCTCGCCCAAACACCCGCCTTTTTCCTTAAACCGACAAACTCCAGAAGATTTAGGCTCTGTTTGGCCAAATCCCTTTCTTCGTTAATAGCCCTGTGGGTTTTAAGGATTGCGCCGGCAGCGCCAACGCTGCCTTTTACATAACCGCCTGCCATTACATTCTCTATTGCGGTCATCTCAGGAAAGAGCCTTATATTCTGGAATGTGCGCGATATGCCCTTTGCAGCCACCTTATGGGGTTTCAGGCCGTGTATCATATTATCATTGAAAACAATCTCGCCTTTTGAAGGAGGACACAGACCTGTCACGCAGTTAAAAAATGTGGTCTTCCCTGCGCCATTAGGCCCGATTAGGCTTACAATTTCTCCCTTTTTTACC
>JBBTFC010000084.1:2982-15147 GCA_038042015.1 Deltaproteobacteria bacterium | reverse complement strand
ACAGTTATTCCTCTCTTGATTGATGTTAGATTATAAAAAATGTGATTTAGGATCAGATCAATTAAACATGAATGTATAACAACCGGATGGACGTGAACGAGTGCCATTCGGTGGCACTCGACACTCAGATTAGCATTAGACGTAGAGGAACACAATCAATGGATAAAGAAATGAAAAAATCCATCAAACTCCCGGAAACAGAAGAAGGAACAATTCTATTCAACGTTGATCCCATCATTATTAAGCAGCATTACGAGATAGATTATATCCACTCATATGCACAGGATTCGCCGTTTTTTGCAGGGCTGACAAAGAAGAAGCTTTTAGGCAGTAAATGCACCGGATGCGGTTATATCTATGCCACGCCCAGAGGGCACTGCATGGAGTGCGGGGCAAAGACTGACTGGTTTGAGCTTCCCCTGGAGGGGAAGATTCATACGTTTACTACCTGCCATTTCGGAGGCGAGGCATTTTTAAAGGAGACGCCGTTCACATTAATCCTTGTGGCGTTTGCCGGTGTGAATACCCTCTTCCTTTCCAGGCTTGTTGGAGCAGAGCCTGAGGAGGTAAAGATAGGGATGAAGGTAAGGGCTAAGTTTTTGCGGAACTGCAAATTTAAACCTACGGATGTATATTTTGTGCCGGCATGAGAAAACCGCTCTGGACGCCTTCAGAAGAACGAAAAGCAGAGGCAAATATTACAAGGTTTATAGGCCTTGTAAATAAGCTCTATGGTCTGAGAATCGGTTCTTATGACGAACTATATAAATGGTCGGTCGAACATATTCAGGATTTTTGGGCAGCCGTATGGGACTTTGTGGAGATCAAGGCATCTGGATACGATATCGTAGCAGATGATTTGGGCAAATTTCCAGGCGCGAGGTGGTTTCCCGGCTCACGACTCAATTTTGCAGAAAACCTTCTTAGGTTCAGGGATAACCGATTAGCGTTTATATTCAGGGGAGAAGGCCTGAAATCAGGCAGGATGACATATGCGGAACTCTATGGTTCTGTAGCGTGCCTCGCCGGTTCTCTTCGCAATTCAGGAATTGCAGCCGGAGACCGCATTGTTGCATATATGCCAAATCTGATAGAAACTCCCATTGCCATGCTTGCCGCTACAAGCATAGGCGCTGTATGGTCTTCTTGCGGAACAGAGCTTGGCCCAAAAACAGTTCTCGACCGTTTTAGCCAGATTGAACCGACAGTTTTATTCACCGTTGACGGGTATTTTTATAAGGGGAAGGTGTTTGATGTCTTGCCCAACGTAGAGAAGATTGCTGAAGGCATACCGTCACTGAAAAAGGTTGTTGTGATTCCATATAAAGGAGAACAACCTGATATAAGCCGCATCCCCCATGCAGCGCTTTATGATGATTTCATATCTCAGGGCAAACAAGCTGATATTCGGTTCGAACAACTATCTTTTGATCATCCTGTGTATATAATGTTTTCTTCAGGAACAACAGGCAAACCCAAGTGCATGGTTCAAGGGGCTGGCGGCATACTGATAAATCACCTTAAAGAGCTTATACTCCATACTGATTTGAAACGCGAAGATAGGATAACCTATATTACCTCTCCAAGCTGGATGATGTGGAACTGGTTAATAAGTTCTTTAGCCGTAGGGTCCACTATAGTATTATATGAAGGCAATCCAATACACCCCGATTGGGATACTATGTGGAGATTGATTCAGGATGAGCAGATATCAATCTTTGGCTGCAGCGCAAGCTATATCAATCATCTCAGAGGCATAGGGGCCAAACCGGGGAAGGACTATAATCTGTCATCGCTGCGGGAGATATCCCAGACCGGCGCCCCCCTTTCAAGCCAGGGATTTGAATATGTGTATCGGGAAATAAAACAAGACATGCATCTTAATTCCATCTCAGGCGGCACAGATATAAATGGCTGTTTTGCTGCCGGGACACCGATTCAGCCTGTCTATGCCGGGGAGTTGCAGGGGCCGGCCTTAGGCATGAAGGTGAAGGCGTATGATGAAAAGGGCAATGCGGTGGTTGATAAAGAGGGGGAGCTTGTGTGTGAGTCCCCGTCCCCGTCTATGCCTCTTTATTTCTGGGGGGATGATGATGGCAAAAAATACCGGGATGCCTACTTCGGCGCCTATGCCAATGTCTGGCGGCATGGCGATTGGATTATCATGCACAGTGATACAGGTGGAATAACCTTTCTGGGGCGATCTGATTTTACATTAAAGCCTTCGGGTGTGCGCATTGGGTCGGCTGAGATATACAATGTGTTAGAAGGGTTTAAAGAGATTGCTGATAGTATGGTTGCAGGGCAGGACTGGAAAGGGGAAGAGCGTATTATCCTCTTTGTGAAACTTGCTAAGGGGTGTCAACTAACCGAGGACTTGAAAAACAGGATTAAGATGTCCCTGCGTAATGAGGCGTCGCCAAGGCATGTTCCCTTTGTAATCATCGAGGCGCCGGATATTCCCTATACCTTCAATATGAAGAAGGTTGAGAGCGCTGTCTCAAACATTATAAACGGCAGGCCTATCACGAATCGGGATGCGCTTGTGAATCCAGAATCTTTGGGATTCTATGAAGCAATTGTTCATGAACTTCAAAAAGAGTAGGGGTATGTTAGGATTGTGATAATGTGTCATTTTGATTTTGAGATTTGACATTGGAGCTTTATGCGAGATATTTCCTTCTTTTTTAATCCAAGGTCTGTGGCGATTGTCGGCGCATCGCCGATGCACGGCAAGCTCTCCCATGCGATAATGGATAACCTAAAAGAGACTGGTTACCAGGGGTCTGTATATCCGGTCAATCCACATTACAAGTCTGTCAATGGCATTACGTGCTATCAGTCCATCACCCATATTAAGGAAGATGTTGATATCGCTATTGTTTGCGTGCCTGCTTCTGCAGTGCTGGATGCATTGGATGATATTGTTAGAAAAGGGGTGATGGGGGCAATTATTGTGAGCGCTGGTTTTAAAGAGGTAGGCGGCGAAGGAGCTGTTTTAGAACAGAGGATACATAAGATTGCCGGCGACACGGGTATCAGGATTATAGGCCCTAATTGCCTGGGCATATTTGACAATATATCCAAGCTTGATACGTTTTTTATTCTCAGGGAAAGAATCAAGAGGCCGCCGGTAGGCGGATTATCTATCTTATCTCAGAGCGGCTCATTCGCCGGCACGATCATGGATACACTTGCGGCAGAGGGATTAGGCGTTGCAAAGATTGTGAACTATGGCAACAGGGTAGATGTGGGCGAGTCAGACTGTCTGGAATATCTTGCAGCCGATAAATTAACGAAGGTTGTCGGCCTCTATATGGAATCAGTTGATGACGGCAGGCGATTTTTAGAGGCAGCGAAAAGGTGTGCGAATGAAAAACCGGTATTTGCCATTAAGGTTGGGAGGCATGGCGCCGGTGCATCTGCTGCAAGATCTCATACAGGGGCCATTGCAGGGAGGTATGAGATTTACCGTGCAGCCTTTAAAAAAGCAGGTATAATAGAGGTCAGAAGTTATAGCGAATTCTTAGATGCATGCAGGGCTTTGGGTAAGCAAAGGCGCGCAAACGGGAAGAGGGTGCTGATAATAACCGATGGGGGCGGTATGGGCGCCAGCATTGCTGATGCGTGTGAGGATATGGGGCTTCATGTTGCAGAACCGTCTGATATGCTCAAACAGACCATTACGCCGAAACTCCCCCTTTTTTGCACGTTGGCAAACCCCATAGACCTGACCGGCAGTGTGGCCGATGATGATTATGTCATGGTTCTTAAAGAGGGGTTGAAGGGGTATGATTTAGCTATCGTGATGGTATTGTGGGGGCCGCCTGGTCTTACGGACAGGCTTGTTGCCATGCTGGCAGACGCCTCTCGGGAACTTGATAAGCCTATTATTATCTGTAGTCCGGGCGGGGAATATACCAGAAGAAAAAACAAGATGTTTGAAGAGGCCGGATTACCTGTCTTTTCCAGCCCTGAAGAGGCTGCAAGGGCAGCGAGGCTGTTGGTAAATGACAAAATGATAAATGACAAAATGATAAAATAGTTGACAATCCAAAAACCTTGTTTTAATATTGTGCAATCAAATTGGCGTAAAGGAGAAAAATATGTCTGAAAAGGTTTTAAATGTTACTGACAAATCATTTGACATGGAGGTTTTAAAATCTGCCACCCCTGTGCTTGTAGATTTTTGGGCTACATGGTGCGCCCCGTGCAGGGCTATTGCCCCGATTGTTGAGGAGATGGCAGAGACATATAGCGGCAAGATAAAGGTGGCAAAGATGAACGTAGATGAAAATCCATCCACACCAGGAAAATACGGGGTTAGAGGTATTCCAACACTGGTATTGTTTAAAAACGGCGAGGTTGTGGATCAGGTTGTAGGCGCAGTGCCTAAAAGCCAGATAAAGGGGCTTATAGAAAAGGTTGTAAGCTAATAACTCTCATACCTGTTCGTTATCGGCATTCTTCTGTCCTTACCCAGGGCGCGTGATGTAATCTTTATGCCGGGCGGAGACTGACGTCTCTTGTATTCTGAAGCATCCACCATCTTTATAACCTTTTTAATTATTGCCTCATCAAAACCCATCTCTTTAATCTCATCAAAACCCTTGTCATCTTCCACATACGCCTTTAATATTGGGTCTAATATCTCATACGGCGGGAGTGTATCCTGATCCGTCTGGTTTGGCCTCAATTCTGCGGTGGGCGCCTTTATTAAAACCCTTTCCGGAATTATAGGCTTTCTTGCAATTGAATTTCTATATTTCGCCAATTCATAAACTAACACCTTCGGGACATCTTTTATTACAGCAAACCCGCCTGCCATGTCGCCGTAAAGTGTTGCGTAGCCCACGCTCATCTCGCTTTTATTGCCTGTAGTCAGGGTAAGCCAGCCGAATTTATTTGAGATTGCCATGAGGATATTTCCCCGTATCCTTGCCTGTATATTTTCCTCTGTTGCATCGGCCTTCTTTTTCTTAAAGACAGGCTTCATCAACATCAGGTATTCTCCGAATACATCCTGTATAGGAATAGTTGTAAATTCTATGCCAAGGTTCTTTGCCAGCGTCATGGCATCTTCCCTGCTTTCTTTTGATGAATATTGCGACGGCATAAACACGCCTGTTACATTCTTTTCCCCAAGCGCATCTTTTGCAATCGCTGCAACCAGCGAGGAATCCACGCCGCCGCTTAAGCCTGCAATCACATGCCTAAAGCCGTTCTTTCTGACATAATCCTTTACGCCGAGGACAAGGGCGCTATAAACCTCCTCCAGAGGCTCTAATGCAGAGGCCTTGCAGCCTTTTATCGGCTTTTTCTTTTTTACAGCATAACTATTATGGAGGATTACCTCTTTTACTTTTACCCCCTTTTTTTCATCCAATGAAAGCCTTTCCTTCCTTCTCCTCGGGTCATGCAGACGGTCTCTGAATATGCCTTCCACATCAATGTCAGCAAGAATCAAGTCTTCTTCAAACGGTTTTCCTCTTGCGATGACATTCATCTTCTCGTCTATAATCATGCTCTGGCCGTCAAATACAAGCTCATCCTGGCCGCCGGCCATATTTAGATATGCAACGATTACATCATTGTCAGCCGCCCGCGTGCTAACCATCTCTTCCCTGAATCTTTCCTTTCCCATATGATACGGAGAGGCGTTTATATTTATGATAACCTCTGCGCCTGCGATGGCCTGCGCCCTCGCAGGGCCTTCCTGATACCATATGTCCTCGCAGATGCCTATGCCGATTGTAACATCCCTTAATACAATATTCAGCGGCGCAGCGCCTGCCTGAAAATATCTGTCCTCATCAAAGACGCCGTAGTTCGGCAGAAACATTTTATGATAAACAGCAGCTACCTTGCCTTTATGGATTACTGCTGCAGCATTATAGAGGTCTTCTTTGCTGTCAACAAACCCAACAACCGCTGTTATGTCTTTTGTCCTACGCGCTATTAATTTAAGATATTTGATATTATCTGCTATGAACTGCGGTTTTAAGAGGAGGTCTTCGGGCGGATAGCCTGTAACGGCCAATTCGGGAAAAGCTACAATATCTGCATCGGCATCTTTTGCCATATCAATAAATTTAATAATTTTTTTTGCATTGCCGGAAAGGTCTCCAACAGTTGGGTTTATCTGCGCCATTGCAATCCTTAAGGTTCGCATAGATTGAAGCCTATCAAAATTGGCCGCAAGTTACAAGGCTGCAAGTGGTTTTTTGTTTTGACAACACTATTTGACAATGATAGCATTTTAAAAAATATATGAAATTGGATAAGGGATTACGGTGATAAGAAAGGCAAGGATAGCGGATGTTAAAGACATCTATAAGCTTATAGAAACATTTGCCAATAAGGGTGAAATGCTTCACAGGCCGTTGACTGATATCTATGACAGTCTCAGGGATTTTTATGTATATGAGGAAACGGATGTTATTATCGGCGCCTGTGCGCTGCATATATGCTGGGAAGATATGGGAGAGATCAGGTCGCTGGCTGTGAGCGGGGAGGCGGGCGGAAAAGGCATAGGCACCTTTCTGGTCAATGCATGTCTTGATGAAGCCAGGGCCCTCGGCATACCTAAGGTCTTTGCCCTTACATATAAGCCTGGCTTTTTTGAAAAGGTTGGTTTTAAGCCGATAGGCAAAGAGGTCTTGCCTCATAAGGTATGGGGTGAGTGCGTCAGGTGTTTTAAATTCCCGAATTGTGATGAGAATGCGGTGATGATAGAGTTATGAATAATTACGGGTCAGAGATAATAGACAGCCTTATTAAGATGCTAAAGCGCAGGGTTGATGATTGGGAGATATTTTATTCTTTACAAAACGGTCTTTCCATTGAGGTAAAGGATGGGAGAGTGGATGCCTTCAAGGTCTCGTCAAACAAAGGCGTTGGATTAAGGGTTTTCAAAGATAAGAGGATCGGCTTCTCATTTACAAGTCTGCTGTCAAAAGACTCTATTAATGAATTAGTAGAAAATGCCATAACTGGAAGCAAGGGGGTTACCGCAGATGAGTTTTTGTTTTTGCCGTTGCCGCAAAAGACGGCGGAAGAGAAGCTGATGCTCTTTGACCCATCGCTGGCCAAGATATCTGAGGAAGATAAAATACAAAAGGCAATCAGCCTTGAGCAGGCTGCAAAGGATTTTGACCTGAGGGTGACTAAGATAAGAAAGGCAGGTTACAGCGAATCTTTTTTTCAGACGAGGCTTGTCAGCTCCGCAGGTATTGATGCGGATAATTCGGCTACATTTGTCTCTTCCAGTGTCACTGTAGTCGCAGAAGAGAAGGGGGAGGCTCAGATGGGCTGGGAAATGGATATGAGCCATTTTGTAAAAGATGTGGATGTGGAAAAGATTGGAAGGGACGCCGCAAAAAAGGCAGTTGATATGCTTGGGGCGCGGACAATAAAGACCGTAAAATGTCCTGTCCTCATAGAGAATATAATAGTCGGTGAATTTCTGGAACTCATTGCCCCGTCTTTTCATGCTGATAACATTAGTAAGGGAAAGTCCATGCTGAAAGGGAAGAAGGGCGCGAAGGTTTTTAACGAGAAGGTTACAATATGGGATAACGGGCTTCTGCCAAATGGCTGGGGTACATCCCAATATGACGGCGAAGGTGTTCCAAGACAGAAGACCTGCCTCGTTGACAGTGGTGTTTGCGCGGATTTTCTTTATGATACCTACTGGGCAAAAAGGGGGGGAGCGTCGTCTACTGGAAATGCGGCAAGGCATAATTTCAAATCTATTTCAAGCATCGGCATATCCAACCTTTATCTGGAAGGGGGAGATACGGATTTTAACGGCCTCTTAAGCAGCATAGGAAATGGCTTCTTGATTACAAATGTATTAGGCGCCCATACCGCAAACCCGATAACAGGCGATTTTTCCTTTGGCGCATCCGGTTTCTGGATAGAAGGCGGCAAGATCAGCTATCCTGTGAGAGGCGCCGCCATATCAGGAAACATGCTTCTTCTGTTTTCAAAGGTGGAAGTTGTAGGCAGCGATATGCGATTTTTGGGCAGCATTGGCGCGCCGGGTTTGATTATAAGCGAGATGGAGATAAGCGGGGCGGATTAAAATAAAAATTGCAAATTGAAGATTGTAAATTGAAAAATGCAAAATTGAATTAAGGATACATAAAAACATTGACAAATTTAGTTCTGTGTGGTATTGAGACACTTAATTTTCATGGAAAGGAGGGTTAAAAATTGAAAAAAAGATTCTTTACCGTTTTTATTGTTCCTCAGGATCCTTCTCATATCAGGAAGTTCAGACTCCCCCTCAACTTGTTAAAAACCATAGTCATTATATTGGGCATCTCTTTTGCCGGATTTTCATTTATACTTTTTGACTACACAAGAGTGAAATTAAAAACCCATGAACTTAACAGTCTCCGGAAGGAGAACGCTGAACAAAAGATACAATTGCAGGCGTTGGCAAGCAAGATGATTGACGTTGAGTTTCAGATGGCTAAGTTAAAGCAGTTTGACAAGAAGCTGAGGATTATTACAAATATGGAGGTGCCTGGTGGTTCAAACCAGATACTTGGTATTGGAGGCCCATCGCCTATGGAAGAGGATATGACTGCATTAGGTGTTGCCAGGGATGGACTGATAAAACAAATGCATTCAGACCTCGATCAGTTGAGGGCGGAGACAATGACGCAGGAAAAGAGCTTTACAGAGGTTCACGAATATCTTTTTAAACAAACATCTCTCTTTGCCTCCACTCCTGCCATATGGCCTGCGAGGGGATGGGTTACAGGCACTTTCGGCTACCGCATATCGCCATTCACAGGTTTGCGGCAGATGCATGAAGGTCTTGATATAGCAAATGCTGTTGGAACCCCTGTATTTGCGCCGGCAGACGGCATAGTCAGCAAGGTTGCCAGGGAAAACGGGCTTGGAAAGACAATATCTATAAACCACGGCTATGGCATAGTTACAAGATACGGCCATTTTTCAGATATGTATGTGCGTGTTGGAAAACGGGTTAAAAGAGGAGAAAAGATTGCTGCGGTCGGTAGCACAGGCAGAAGCACCGGCCCCCACCTCCATTACGAGGTGCTTGTAAATGGCATCAATGTTAATCCGGAAAAATATATTTTGAATTAAGCGCTTGTTTCCTTTTTAAACAAAACCCTGTCAAAGTTATGTGGCAGGGTTTTGTGTTTTTAGTGTCCTTGACTTTTATTACGCAACTACGCTATTTTAAAGATGCAAGTTGCAAGATTCAAGTTATAAGTCTTGAAACCTGCATCTTGCAACTTATGGAAAAGGCCAGATATATTGCGTTAGAAGGACCTATCGGGGTTGGGAAGACCAGCCTTGCGCAACTTTTAGCAGAAGAATTTAAGGGAAGGGCGCTGCTGGAAGATGTTGATAATAATCCTTTCCTTGTCAGTTTTTATAAAGACAGACAAAAATATGCGTTCCAAACCCAGCTCTTTTTTCTTCTAAGCAGATATAAACAGCAAAAAGAGCTTGGACAGCAAGAGCTCTTTAATTCTACTATTGTTGCAGATTATCTCTTTGCCAAGGATAAGATTTTTGCATACCTCAATCTGGATGAAAATGAGTTGGCCCTGTATGAACAGATATACAGGCTGCTGGATGCAAGGATACCCAAACCTGACCTTGTAATATATATTCAGGCGAGAACCGAAACGCTTATTGAAAGAATAAAGAAGAGGAATAAAGTTTACGAGAAGGATATAGAAGAGGATTATATAGAGAGGCTGGTTGATGCGTATAACAGATATTTCTTTTACTATACAGATACACCTCTTCTTGTAGTGGATACATCTGACATAGATTTTGTTAATTCCCATGACGACCTGACGAATGTGGTAAATGAGATAAGATCTATAAAGGGAGGGGTACAGCATTATGTGCCGGTAAGGTAAGCGGTAGCCGCTTGGATTCAAGATTCTTGAACCGGGACGGAAGGGCTATTTCAAATCTCAAATTTGAGATTTGAAATTTAGAATTTGTTTAATTTGGCCTTCTGGACTTTGGTTCAGAAGGCTTTTTTACTTGGATTGGAGGTATATTGAAAAAGATAACAATTCCTGACATCGTGAAAATGAAGGCAGAAGGCAAAAAAATCCCTGTGCTTACCGCCTATGATTATCCATTTGCAAGGATTCTGGATGAGGCAGGCATACCGCTTATTTTAGTCGGGGATTCAGCAGGGATGGTATTTGCCGGGTATAAAAATACCTTATCCGTTACAATGGATGAGATGAGGTATCACACAAGGGCTGTTGTAAGAGGCAATAAAAATGCGCTTGTCGTTACCGACATGCCGTTTTTGTCTTATCAGGTATCTATTGAAGACGCAAAGAAAAATGCAGGGTTGCTGGTAAAAGATGGGGCAGAGGCTGTCAAGCTTGAAGGCGGGGTAAATATGGCAGATACCATAAAGGCCATAGTAGATATGGATGTGCCTGTTATGGGCCATATTGGTCTTACACCGCAGTCCATTCACAGAATGGGGGGATACAGGATTCAGGGAAGAGAAAAGAAACAGAGGAAAAAATTGCTGGATGATGCAAAGACAGTAGAAAGGGCAGGGGTGTTTTCTATTGTCCTGGAAGGGATCCCCGCGGATTTGGCAAAGGAGATAACTAACGCCGTCTCTATCCCGACCATAGGCATAGGCGCCGGCCCATATTGCGACGGCCAGGTTCTTGTTATCCATGATGTATTGGGCTTATATGATGATATTAAACCAAGATTTGTTAAAAGGTATGTCAATTTAAAGGAGATAATATTCTCTGCGGTTAATAAATATGCAGATGATGTAAAACAAGGAAAATTTCCCGGCAAAGAACATAGTTTTTAAATATAAACACAAATTACCATGTCACCAGTCATCAGTCACAAGTCTGGTGACTTGGTGACTATTGATTATATGGAACTTATCACCAACATAAAAGAGATGCAAGCATTCTCATATTCTGCAAAGAGGCTGGGGAAGTCCATTGCCTTTGTGCCTACCATGGGTTCTCTGCACGATGGGCATACAAGCTTGCTTAAAAAGGGGAGGGAGCTTGGAGATATGCTTGTGATGAGCATATTTATTAACCCTGTCCAGTTCGGGCCAGGAGAAGATTTTACCTCGTATCCAAAAGACATTAAAAGAGATTTGGCATTAGCAGACGCCAATAAGGTGGATTGCATTTTCAATCCTGCTGCAGATGAAATGTATCCGGAAGGTTTTCAGACATTTATTGAGATAGAAAGGTTGAGCAGTCATCTGTGCGGCCTTTCCAGGCCCGGTCATTTTCGCGGTGTGGCAACTGTAGTTATGAAGCTATTTAATATTGTAAAGCCTGATATTGTCATATTTGGTGAAAAAGACTTTCAGCAGACGGCAATAATTAAAAGGATGATTATAGATTTTAATATGGATATAGATATTGTAAGCATGCCGATTGTAAGGGAGGAGGACGGTCTTGCTATGAGTTCCAGAAATAGTTACTTGAACAAGGAAGAAAGAATGGCAGCGAGGTGTCTTTATACCGCAATTACAAGGGGAAGGGATATATTCAATAAAGGCGTTAAAGATGCGGCTGTAATTTTAAAAGAGGTGAAACATATAATAGAATCAGAACCGCTATCAGTAACAGAATATATTAAAATCTGCGATACGGATACGCTTGAGGATTTGGACACAATTGAAGACAGGGCCCTTTTAGCCCTATCTGTAAAAATCGGCAAGACCAGACTTATAGATAACTGTATTTTACAGGTAAATCAAGAGGCCAATAAAAGGGGGTTTTAAAAAAGATGCAGCGAATTATGCTTAAATCAAAGATACATAGGGCAACAGTTACTGACGCTAATATTGATTACGAAGGCAGCATAACACTGGATGAGGAACTGATGGAGGCAGCAGGTCTTCTGCCTTTTGAACAGGTTAATATCTACAATATAACCAACGGAGAGAGGTTTCAAACTTACGTAATCAAAGGCGGCCGCGGCAAAGGCGATGTGTGCATTAATGGCGCTGCCGCGCATCTGGCAAAAAAAGGACATATCATTATAATAGCCAGTTATGCCAGTATGGATGAAAGGGAGGCAGCAGGCCATCAGCCTGTGCTCGTGTATGTAGATGATGAAAACAGGATAAAGGATATTGCCAGAGACATG
>JBBTFC010000084.1:0-2882 GCA_038042015.1 Deltaproteobacteria bacterium | reverse complement strand
TTAAATTATCTGCCTGAGTCTATGCAGCCGGATGTGTATCTGAAATTTCATATACCTGGCCTCGGGGTAATATTTACAATAGTCGTTATTTTTCTCATAGGCCTTCTTGCGACAAATCTTCTGGGAAAAAAATTGGTTGAAATAGGAGATAATATATTTGCCAGGATACCTTTTTTCAGGAGTATTTATAAACCTTTAAAACAATTTATGGAAACTTTTCTTGTTACCGGTTATTCAGGATTCAGACGTGTTGTTCTTGTAGAGTTTCCAAGCAAGGGAATGTATTCGGTGGGTTTTCTTACAGGTATTGCTGCCGGAGAGGTTCAGGATAAAACTAAAGAGAAGGTTGTCAATGTGTTTTTGCCAACGACCCCGAATCCCACAACAGGTTTTTATATACTTATCCCTGAAAAGGATATAATTCCTCTGGAGATGTCTGTTGAGGATGCGTTCAAACTTATAATAACCGGCGGCATGGTAAGTCCTGAAAATACAAAAAATAAAGATGGGCTAAACAAAAAGGGCTAAAAGCCGACCTAATCCTTTAGCCCTGGGGTTTGAGGATTATTTTATATGGTCATTGAGAATACCTGAGTTCCGGATATCAGGATTGTTTTTCCCAAGCTCATAGGCCTTCCTGAAATGTTCTGTGGCGCTTTTGTGATTATTTGCATTATCCAATGCCAATGCCAGATTGTAATGCGCCTCGGCTGATTTCGGGTCGGCCTTCACTGCCTCTGCAAAGTGTTTCTGCGCCACATCCCAGTGCCCCTGATTATAGTGTTCAATACCTTCCTGATTGTGTTTTGCCGCCTCAGAACCAGGCGCTGTCTTCAACGGCTCCGTCCCACTGCCGCCCCATGCGACTCCTCCCACCGTTAATGCCGCAACCACCCACATGACAAGCGCTATCCCACAGATCCTTTTCATAAAAGCACCTCCATTTATTAAACTGAAATCAAGCGGATTGTTTATACAACATTTATGATAATTTTGTCAAGGCAAAAATTAATAAAAATTTAATAAGAAACTGCCTCTCATTTACAATTTATTACAATTGAAAAATGGCTGCATGGTGTGTTATAAATGCGGAAAATTGAGATGAGGAGGCATTAAGTTGGCAGAAAATCTTGGGAATTGGAAAAGGAGTTGTTACTGCGGTGACTTAACTATCAAAGAGATAGGCAGTGAGGTTACCCTTATGGGATGGGTGCAGAGAAGGCGCGACCACGGTGGTTTGATATTTATAGACTTAAGAGACAGAGAGGGGCTGACACAGGTGGTGTTCAATCCTGAGGTAAATAAATCAGCGCATGAAAATGCCCATCATATCAGGGCAGAATTTGTCCTCGCAGTAAAAGGCGTTGTTTCAAAAAGACCTGTTGGCACAGAAAACCCGGCATTAAAAACAGGGGGAATAGAGGTTCTTGTAAAAGAACTGAAGATACTGAATGAATCGGCAACGCCGCCGTTTTTAATAGAAGATGATACAGATGTGGCAGAGGGCGTCAGGCTTAAATACCGCTATCTTGATTTGAGAAGGCCGGCCCTGCAGAAAAACCTTATATTGCGACACGAGATTTGCAAGTATGTGAGAGATTACCTCTGCGAAAGGCATTTTCTCGAGATAGAGACGCCAATCCTTACCAAAAGCACACCGGAAGGGGCGAGGGACTATCTTGTGCCGAGCAGAATGAGTCCAGGGCATTTCTTTGCATTGCCGCAGTCGCCGCAGTTATTTAAGCAAATTCTCATGATCTCCGGTTTTGACAGATATTTTCAGATTGTAAGATGTTTTAGAGATGAAGACCTGCGGTCCGACAGACAGCCTGAGTTTACTCAGATAGATGCTGAGATGAGTTTTGTGGACAAGGAAGATGTGATGGGGCTTATGGAAGGGCTTATTGCCGGGATACTGAAAAAAGCAGCAGGCATAGAACTTACGTTGCCATTTTCAAGGCTTATCTATGCTGATGCAGTGGGAAGATACGGTCTTGACAACCCGGATACTGGATTTGGCCTGGAATTAAAGGATATTACCGCTATTGTAAAAGATTCAGGCTTTAAGGTCTTTGCAGATGTCGCTAAAAAAGGCGGCATAGTCAAGGCGCTTAACGCAGCAGGCTGCGCAGAGTTTTCCAGGAAGGAACTGGATGAGCTTACAGCAATTGCCAATTCCTACGGCGCAAAAGGGCTCGCATGGGTGAAAATCACAAACGAGGGCTGGCAGTCCCCCATAGCAAAGTTTCTTACAGATGACGAAAAGCAAAACATAACAAAAGCCCTTGACGCAAAGACTGGAGACCTTCTCTTATTCGTTGCGGATATTCCAAGGATAGCAAATACAGCCCTTGGAAGGGTAAGATTAGAGCTTGGCAAAAGGCTCAAGCTTATTCCAAAGGATAGATTTAACTTTGTATGGGTTATTGAGTTTCCGCTTTTGGAATTTGATGAAGAGGAAAAGAGATTTGTCGCAGTTCACCACCCGTTCACAGCGCCGATGGATGAAGATATAGACAAACTGGACAGCGCGCCTATGGAGGTCAGGGCAAAGGCTTACGATCTGGTGTTGAATGGAACAGAGATAGGCGGCGGAAGCATAAGGATTCACAGACAGGATATTCAGGTAATGATATTTAAAAAACTTGGCATAAATGAAGAAGATGCAAGGCAGAAATTCGGATTCTTACTGGATGCCCTTTCATTCGGCGCTCCGCCGCACGGCGGCATTGCATTTGGCCTGGACAGGCTTGTTGCAATCCTTTGCGGCGCAGAGTCAATAAGGGATGTGATTGCATTTCCAAAGACACAAAAGGCAACTTGCCTTATGACAGATGCGCCATCGCCTGTAGATAAGAAGCAATTGGATGAGCTGTTTTTAA
>JBBTFC010000083.1:2668-22107 GCA_038042015.1 Deltaproteobacteria bacterium | reverse complement strand
GTGCCGATGGTGGCGCGGTAATTGAAGTGCTCGATGATGTCGTCAACATTCTTTGAGAAACCATTGATGTAGGCGCGAAAATTTTCTTCCAATAATGCGTGATCTTCCTCATACACCTTGCGAAGAGTCCAATCGGTCTTGTTGGAAAACGGGGCAGTGCTGGTCTCCAAACCCTTCACTAATTTAGCGAGTTCTTTTGCGGCAAGCTTAGGACGCTTCGCCAGCACCTCAGCAGCCTTGTCCTCGCGCCACTTCAGCAACACGCACTCGAGCCGCCGAATGACGATGATCGGCAGGATGACGCCCTGATATTCGTAAGCCTTGAACTTGCCGCGTAGCCGCTCGGCTGATTTCCAGATTTCACTTGTGAGATTATCGAGCTTTGGTTTATTAAGGGAGAGTGTCACTAAAACGTCCTATCTATTGTTAAAGTTCAAGATCGAGGGAATCTTGCCCTCGACGCCGACCGTCTTTTGGCCAGGGATGGTTGATCTCAGCCTTCACACTGGTGCGCTAAACAAGTTATTGTCTGAACGGCTAAGTGAGTATTAGCATAGATTTAAACATGTTTCAATAAAAAATGGTTTAACGTATCGGATTAATTTTATTACCTTTCCCAGTGACTAATATTCAAAATTGAATGTTAGTTACTTTCGAATTAAAGGGGACACGCTGGAACATAGCGAATTGAGGGAATAAATAAAGAATGAATTTAAGAAGGTAGTTTCTGAAAATGCGGATAAAGTTTATCGTAGGTTGCTTTTAGGTGTTCCGGTATGACCCTGACCTCTCCTATCACAGGCATAAAGTTTGTGTCGCCATTCCATCTGGGGACTATGTGAAAGTGGATATGATTGTCTATTCCTGCCCCCGCTTCTTTGCCCAGATTCATGCCGATATTAAATCCCCCCGGGTTCATTTCTTTTTTCAGGATTGCCGCAGAATCTTTGATGAGCTTAAAAATCTCTAAAGTTTCTTCTTTTTCCATATCTTCTAACAAGCTTGTGTGTTTCCACGGATACACAAGAAGATGGCCGTTGTTGTAAGGAAATTTATTCATCATGACAGCGGCAAAATTCCCTCTGTAAAGAATCAGTTCCTTTTTGTCGTCCTTGCTGTACCCTTTGCAAAATACGCACTGATTAGATTTTTGTCCGAAGATATACTCTGCTCGCCAGGGCGCCCAAATCTGTTTCATATTTTTTCTTTACGGTAGTTCACGCTCAAAAATCGCCCAGATGCAAGGCGCTGAGGAGCGAGCAGCGGAGCATACTTTTTAGGTATGTGAGCAGCACAGCGACGAAGGCAACGCAGCAGATGGGCGTTTTTCAGCGTGAACTATTTACCCTTTCTTTTAATTCCTTGCCGACTTTAAAGAACGGCGTTTTCTTTGCCAGAATATCTATAGCTTCTCCTGTCTTAGGGTTTCTGCCCTTTCTGGCCTTATGCCCCTTGACCTTAAAACTGCCAAACCCCCGGATTTCTATCTTGTCTCCTTTTGCAAGGCTAACTGTCATGCTGTCAAATATTTCATCCACAATTATCTCCACATCTCTTTTTGTGAAATTTTTAACCCTTTCAGCCACCTTCTCTACAAGACCACTTTTTATCATTTTAGAGACCTCCTCATGTAAAGTCAAAAAAACATGATGTCTGGTTTTATATGCTATACGGGAAAAGATACTGTAACCCGTATCCACCTTTTAGTCTTCTTATCATCTGTCCGCCTAAGGCGGATGCGGCATCGCCAAAGATAATATCCCACAGCCTAATGCCCTTTTTCTCCGGGTATAAAACAACCGGTTTGCCCTTTATATTGGACATGGAAGCTGCAATATCAATAGCATCCTGAAAATTGCCAATCTCATCAATTAGCCCAATCTCTTTTGCCTGTTGTCCTGAAAATATCCTGCCATCGGCAATTTTTTTGACTACATCAACCTTTAACTTCCTATTTTCAGCCACTACATCAACAAATTGCCGATGCACATCATCTATAACATTCTGGAGAAGCTTTTTCTCATCTTCCTTCATGCTTCTGAGAGGAGAACCTATATCCTTATATTCTCCGCTCTTTATTACATATCCCTTAAAACCTATTTTGCTCAGCAGTTCTTCCGCATTTGCAAATTCCATGATAACACCGATGCTGCCTGTAATAGTTCCTGGGTTGGCAATAATTTTATTGGCTGCCGCCGCGATATAGTAACCACCGGAAGCGGCCACCGCGCCCATGGAAGCAATTACCTTCTTTTTAGCGCTTACCCTTTTTATCTCTCTATAAATCTCCTGAGAAGGCCCGACTCCGCCGCCAGGCGAGTTTATCCTTACAACTATAGCCTTTATATCGTCCCTTTCTCCAAATTCTTTAATCTGTTTGTTGATTGATTCCGGTTCGGTTATTATTCCCTCCACCTCTACCACAGCTACTTTATCGCCGAAGGGAAGACCGCCGCCGCTCAGAAGAACAATAAAGAATATAAAAAAAAGAAAAAAGAAGAGACCCGCAATGCCTAATACCCATTTTATATATTTCTTTCTCATAGCGCTGTCAGATAGCTGCCTTTTCCTCCGCCTTTACTAATCCTTTGAGGCCAAGACCTATCTTTCTTTCATCAGGGTCCACATTTAACACCTCTGTTTCCACCTTATCCCCAACAGTTATTTCCAATCCCTTTTTCTTGCCCCTGATTAATTCCGACACATGTATAAGACCTTCCACACCATCCTCCAACTCTACAAATGCCCCGAAATGCGCTATGTTTGTTATCCTGCCGCTGACAGATGTGCCTGCGTGGTATTTTCCCCCAATTTCCCGCCAGGGATCTTTTTGAACCGCCTTTATACTGAGGGAAAGCCTTTCCTTGTCTTTATCTACATTCAAAATTTCCGCCTCTATCTCCTGGCCTTTTTTAAAAAGCTCTGTTGGGTGTTTTATTTTATTCCATGACATGTCAGATATATGCACCAATCCATCCACACCTTCTTCTATGCCGACAAAAACACCGTAATCCGCAATGTTTTTTACAACACCCTTAACCCTTGCCCCTTTTGGATATTTTAACGTCAGTTCATCCCATAGACTTGGTTCAATTTGCTTGCGGCTTAAAAACAGTTTCTTATTTGCATGATCTATTTCTAATATTTTTACCTCTACTGTGTCTCCAATTTTGAATGTTTGAGAGGGATGCTTTATCTTTGCCCAGCTTAACTCAGACAGATGCACCAGCCCTTCTAAACCTTCTTCAAGCTCCACAAATACCCCGTAGTCCGCTATGCTGACGACCTTGCCCATTGCCTTCGCTCCGGCCTTATATCTTTCTTCAGCGGTATCCCATGGGTTGGGTTTCATTTGTTTTAAGCCAAGGGATATTTTATTTTCTTCTTTATTAAACTTGATAATTTTAACGGATATTTTGTCGCCGATATTAAAGACATCCGACGGATGTCTTATTTTTCCCCATGACATGTCAGTAATATGCAGAAGCCCGTCTATTCCGCCAAGGTCAACAAAGACGCCGTAATTTACAATATTTTTTACAACACCATCAACAACCTGTCCCTCCTCTAATGTATGTATGGTATTTATGGTATCTTTTTTTGTTCGTTCCCTTTCTTCCTCCAGAACAGCCCTTCTTGATACAACAATATTTGGTTTTTGCCTGTCATACTGCAATACCTTAAACATGAAAGAACTATTAATAAGCTGGTCAGGATTATTTACAGGCCTTAAGTCTGCCTGAGAGCCTGGTAGAAAGGCGGTAAGGCCGTTTAAATCAACGTTGAAACCGGCTTTTATCTTCTGGATTATTCTCCCCTCTACAGCCTTACCTGTCCCATACGCATCCTCTATCCCGCGCCATGCCATTATCTGCCTGGCCTTTTCTTTTGAGAGAACCACATAACCATTTTCATCTTCGGTGTTTTCCAGCAGAGCCTCTATCTCATCCCCGACCTTGACCTGCGGGATTCCTTTTGTATCAAGAAATTCTTTGAGCGGTATGTGGCCTTCTGCTTTGTATCCGATATCAACTATAATCACATCCTTTGCAATGCAGATCACTTTCCCCTTTATAATCTCGCCGACCTGCGGTTCTTTAATGGACTTTTCGTAAAACGCTTCATTGTTGCCGCCGGTTGATATTCCTGCATCAATCTTATCTGATATTGTATCCGACACTTTACAGCTACCTCCTGACTTATTTAATCAGCCCCTGATAAATACATTCAGGGGCAGCCGTAGATATATCACACCCGGAACTAAAGTTCAATTATTGTAATAGCGGAGTGGCCGTGGAGAATAAAGGGCTGGATTAGATTAGACCATGCCAGAATGTTATTCTATAACATCCAACTCTATGGGCTCTACCTTGATACCTTTATCGTATAGGAACTTAACAGCCTTATCTATCTCGCCGGCCTCGCCTTCCAACTCCAGCGCTACAAGGCCGAGTTTGTCCGATATATTTGCCTGTCTTATATTCGTCACGACCTTATACAATTTGCCGACCTGATAGATAAACGGCTCCTTGATAAGTTCAGGCGGATAGGTAAGGTAAAATCGTTTTTTCAATGTATGCCTCCGGCGATAGCAGGGATAATGGAAACATCATCGCCCGTTTTAAGCTCCGTATCTATATTATTTTTGAATCTTATATCCTCGTCATTGACATAGATATTTACAAAACGCCGGAGTTTGCCGTCACCCTCGCATATCCTTTCTTTTAAGCCGGGATAATTCCTTTCCATGTCGTCTATAACATCTTTTACAGTCTTGCCTTCTGCAGAAACCTCATCCTGACCATTTGTCAGCTTTCTAAGCGGTGTTGGAATTCTTACCTTTACAGACATTGTTTACCTCCTTATAAATACGGGTTGTGGGTTATAGGCTATGGGTTATAGGAAGACAATTATATCTTCTTTATCTTAAGCCTGAAATATTCCCCTTCTTTCTTCACCTCAACAATCCTGTGTCCTTCCTCCTTTATGCTCTTTGGAACATTCTGTATCGGCTCTCCGTCATCCAACACAATCTCTAAAACCTGGCCTGCATCCATACTCTCAAGCTTAAGCTTTGTCTTTACAAAGTTGATAGGACATAAAACGCCCCTTAAATCCAGTGAATCATCTGCTTTTATATCTGCCATTTGTGCACCTTTCCTGTTGTTATCGGTTCGCCGCTTTTGAAAACAGTCTCCATAAATTTCATATAGCTGTCCAGCCCGACCCTGTCAATGGTTGAACCAATACGCTCTCCCCTCTTTCCATTTATTTTGTACCACTCGATCGTTTTTTCTATAACCTCAGGAACCTTTTCGTCCGGGATAAAAATGGCTGCATCGTCCGACTGTCTCGGATGCCTGCCATGCCTTCCGCCGAGCCTTACAAAATGGCCGTATCTCTTTGCCTGCCATGATTCTGTAGGACATGCCCTTATGCAGTCGCCGCACCAGATGCACTTCAGCGGGTCGTATATGGGTTTTCCTGTTTCAGGGTGAGCTACTATAGCGCCTTCCTTGCAAGCCTTGCTGCATATTGTGCAGCCCGTGCATGTATCCTCATCCCATATAGGTTCCACCACTCCCTGAAAGCCGAGATCCATCTCTTTTGTCCTTGCGCAGTCAATTGGACAGCCGGAGAATGAAATCTTGAATTTATGATAACACGGCGTGCCGAAATATTTTTCATCAACCATCCTTGCCATTGCCTGAGTGTCTGTCAGACCATTTGGATTATATTCACAACCCCCGCATGCGGTTGGCACCCTTACCCGCGGGCCGCAAGATGCGACCTTCTGACCTATCTTCTCAAGGTCTCTGACCATGTTGTCAAAGTCTTTATAGTCAACATAAAGTATCTCAAGAGATTGCCTGAAGCTTAAATGCACCACGCTTTTTTTGCTGTATTTATCCGCTATTTTCGAAATCTCAATCAATTTTTTTGTATCAATCCTTCCGCCAGGGCACCTGAGCCTTACTGTAAACTGATCCTTTTGACGCTGCTTTATAAAACCGCCGGATTTGAGGTCATTGAAGTCAACCTTTATCTCCTGGCCGTCTTTTTTAACGGGGACGCGGGTTACCTTGTCCTCTATAAACTTGTCAACCATTCTAAGTCTCCCTAAAATAATTTACGATTTATGATTTACTAATTACGATTTAAATCTAAAATCCTTTGGCAACCATAATACTATACTGCAAAAAAAATTCCAATATATCTTTAAAAGCAGGTGATAGTCGCCCGTTACCTGCCTGCCTTTATTGCATAAACCTTGCCTTCTCTTCCTATAAGATCGTCAAACTCAGAGAGTCTTGCATTTATTATTCTGGGCGCGCCTATCTTATCCTGTAAAGCCTCCTGGGTTTTAAGGCCGTTGCCTGTTATTGAAACAATGATTGACTCATTCTTTGGTATCCTTCCCTGTAGAATAAGTTTCTTTGTTACACCAAGAGTGACGCCGCCTGCGGTTTCAGCAAATATCCCTTCTGTTTCCGCAAGAAGTTTCATTGCGTCAATAATCTCTTCGTCTGACACATCTTCAGCCCATCCATTGCTTTCTCTTATAGTTTTTGCCGAATAATATCCGTCTGCCGGATTGCCGATTGCCAGCGATTTTGCAATGGTCCTTGGTTTTACCGGTCTTATAAGCTCTGTCCCTTCTTTGACAGCAGTAACAATCGGAGCGCAGCCGGTTGCCTGGGCGCCATAGACCTTTGTATCAACTTTATCAATAAGGCCTATCTTTTGGAATTCTTTAAAGGCCTTCCATATCTTTGTAATAAGCGAACCGCCTGCCATCGGCACAACAATATGCTTTGGCGCCTGCCAGCCGAGCTGTTCGACTATCTCATAACCAAATGTCTTGCTCCCCTCCGCATAATAAGGCCGTATGTTTATATTCACAAATGCCCAGTCGTATTTGCCGGCTATCTCGCTGCACAAACGGTTGACCTCGTCGTAATTGCCTTTAATGCTGATGACATTTGTTCCATAGACAAGCGTCCCGAGGATTTTTGTCTGCTCCAGGTCATGAGGAATAAATACGTAACTCTCCATGCCGCACGCTGCCGCATTGGCCGCAACCGAGTTGGCAAGATTGCCTGTAGATGCGCACGCAACAACCTTAAAGCCGAACTCCATTGCCTTTGATATGGCAACAGCCACAACCCTGTCTTTAAATGAGAGGGTCGGGTAATTTACTGCATCGTTTTTCAGATAAAGCTCTTTTACACCGAGAACCTTTTCAAGATTTCTTGCCCTTACCAGAGGGGTAAATCCCACATCAACGCCTACTGCCGGTTCACCGTCTATCGGCAGAAGTTCTTTGTAACGCCACATATTCGGCGGTCTATTTGAAATAGTTTCCCTTGTGACGGTCTTTTTTATCTTTTCATAATTGTAGTCAACTTCAAGAGGGCCAAAGCAAAGCTCGCATACATGCAGCGCCTCTTTTGGATACCCCTTGCCGCATTCCCTGCATTTCAGACCTTTTACATAACTCATATTTTTCTCCTTTCAAGGCTAAAGCCTTGAGTTACTGGTAGCCGCAGGCTTTAGACTGCGGTAACTCAAACCTTTAGGTTTGAAGTTATTTTAGTAATCGTGCAATAAAAAAGGCCTCTCCTTGAAATCAAGAAAAGGCCTTAAACCTAATCTTATCTTTCAAGGCTTGCATATAAGCCTTGACGGAATTAGCACCTGACCCCCGATGTTACATCGGGGCGGTTGCTGTGGTTTCAAAGGGCCAATCCCTCCGCCACTCTTGATAAGAAGCATCCGCTATTAAATTGTTATAAAATCTATAATATATTTGAAAATAATTGTCAAGGAGAAAAGGCAAAAACAAAAAAACAAAAAATATCCTTGATTTACATAATAAAATATAGTATAAGCTTTTTTAAATTAATCCTTGCCCCTGAAGTTTGTTCAGGGGCTCACCTAATTCATTATAAGTAATGGATAGGAATCCATAAGGAGGCATATAGGATGAATAATAATTATGAAGTGGTCTTTATTACAAGACCGGACGCAGGAGAGGATGTCATAAAGGGGATCATCCAGAAGGTAAAAGATACTGTAGATGGCCTAAATGGCCAGGTCGTCAAGATCGAAGAGTGGGGCAAAAGGAGGATGGCGTATCCAATCAGGAAACATGCGGATGGCCATTATATTTTTGCGAATATCTCTTCCAGCCCTGCGGCCTCTAAAGAGGTTGAACGGATTTTAAGGCTGAATGAGGATGTTATCCGTTATCAGACAGTTAAAAAGATAGAAACAAAGGCCGTTAAAAAAACTAAAGAAGAAAAACATGCCCCTGCAGAGCCTGCCCCAGCGGTAGTAAGCAGGGACATTAAGCAGGGAGAGGCGAAAGAATCTAAGGAGGTAAACCCATGAGTGAAAACAGAGCTAAACCAGGGTCTGCGCCTCAAGGTCGCCAGCAGCAGTTTGGAGGCAAACGTTCCTTTCAAAAGAAAAAGGTTTGCCGCTTTTGCGCCGATAAAAATATGAAAGCGGATTATAAGGATTTCAGAATCCTTAAGCAATTTATAAGCGAGCGCGGCAAGATTACTCCGAGGCGAATTACCGGAAACTGCGCCAAGCATCAAAGAGATGTGGCAACTGCCATTAAAAGGGCAAGGATACTCGCGTTCCTTCCTTTTACTACAACGGTAGGATAGTTTAGATATGGGTTAGAGAATTAAAGTATTGGCTGATTGGAAAAACAAACCCGCTGTTCTCTGATAAACCAATCTGCTAACTATAGAGGAGGCATTAAAATAATGGAAATTATATTAAAGAAAAACACCCCTTCCCTTGGTAAAATGGGAAATGTTGTCAGGGTTGCTGATGGTCATGCAAGAAATTATTTGATCCCGCAGGGAATTGGAATAGAGGCTACAGCAAAAAACCTTAAATTTCTTGAGAAAGAGCTAAAGATATGGGAAAAGAAGGCAGAGAAACAGAAGGAAGATGCTCAAAAACTGGCCCAGGAGATAGAAAAGCTTTCTTTAAACTTTGTCAAAAAAACCGGCGAGGAAGATAGGATTTTCGGCTCTGTTACATCAATAGATATTGAGGCGCGTCTTAAAGAAAATAATATTCAGATAGACCGCAAAAAGATTCATCTAAAAGAGCCTATTAAGGCCATTGGCACTTTTACAGTCCCCATAAAACTTCATACGGAAGTTACTGCAAATCTAAAGGTTTTGGTTGTAAAAGAATAAATATCCTACAGGCGACAGGGCTATCGGCAACGGGCAATAGGTATAGTAAATATTCCCATAGTCATGGCCTTTTGCCTATAGCCTCTAATTTATGGCAATTCAGCTACAACAAGATATATCCCTTCACAAGCTCCCCCCTCAAAATATAGAAGCAGAGCAATCTGTCCTTGGGGCCGTCCTTATTGAAAATGATGCCATAGACAAGCTTACCGGCATATTAGACCCTGGCGGAGAGGATTTTTACAGGGATGCCCACAGAAAAATATTCAAGGCCATGCGTTCTCTCAAGGATAAAGAGAATGAACCCATAGACCTTGTAACCCTGCCGGATGCCCTTAAAAACATGGGTACGCTTGAGTCTGCAGGAGGCGTCTCATATCTGACCGCACTGGTAGAATCAACGCCAACTGCGGCAAATATAGTTTACTATGCAAAGATAGTAAGAGAAAAGGCATTGCTCAGAAAGCTCATAAATTCATCCACAGAAATAGTAACAAGATGCTACAACGGCAGAGAAAAGATAGACGACCTTGTAGATGACGCTGAAAAGATAATATTTGAGGTGGCGCAGGATAAGACAAAACAGTCTGTTTACCCTATAAAGGCTTTGACCTCGCATACCTTTAAACTCATTGAAAACCTTTCTAAAAATGATAGCCATATTACAGGTGTGCCTACCGGCTTTGATAAGTTTGATGAGCTTACATCAGGGCTTCAACCATCAGACCTTATTGTTATAGCCGGCAGACCCAGTATGGGCAAGACAGCATTTTGTCTGAATATTGCCCAGAATACGGCAGAGGCAGGCAATCCTGTAGTAATTTTTTCGCTCGAGATGAGTAAAGAGCAGCTTATGCAGAGGCTGCTTGCGGCAAGGGCAAAGGTTGACCTTTACAGATTAAGAAGCGGCAAACTGAAAGATGAAGATTGGAATAAACTCACAACCGCAATTGGCATTCTGCATGAGTCGCCTATATTCATAGATGACACCCCTGCGCAATCTGTTCTTGATATAAAGGCAAAGGCAAGGAGATTGGCGAGTCAGGACGGCATCAAACTCGTTATTGTGGATTATCTTCAACTCATGAGAGGCAGGCATGATGCGGATAACAGGGAGCAGGAAATCTCGGACATCTCAAGGTCTCTGAAGGCTATGGCAAAGGAACTCAATGTGCCTGTAATCGCCCTTTCCCAGCTTTCAAGGATGCCTGAGCGAAGAGAGGAGAAGAGGCCGCAATTGGCAGACCTGAGAGAATCAGGCGCCATCGAACAGGATGCAGATGTGGTAGCCTTTGTATATAGAGAAGTGGTTTACACCCTCTGCAAGTGTCCTGATGAAACCAAAGGAACTATGGCTTGCTCCTGTGAGAGAAACAGGATCGCAAAAAATGCCGAGGTTATTATTGAAAAACAGCGAAATGGCCCCACCGGCCTTGTAAAATTAACATTCTTAGCTGAATACACAAGCTTTGAAAACCAGATAGCCGGTTACTATGCCGCCCCTCCCGCTAAATGGGTTGAATGACACTACAGTCTAATAGACTAATAACTTGCACCCTGTATTCTATCCTTTTTTCTTAACATCCCTCCATACCTTAATAGGATTTTGACAGGGGTAAATAAATCTCTTGACAAGTAAAACCACAGCATGTTAAAAAGAAAATCCGTCCATAGAAATCTTTGGAGGACTGGGGTGGTATGAGGGGTTTTTTGAAGGAAAAATATCGTGTAGTCATACCGGATGTGGATTACTTTGCAGATCAGGTAAAGTGCCGGACTGCGTGCCCTGTCGGAACCGATTCGGGGGGTTATGTCCAGGCGATTGCCGATGGAGATTATGAGAGGGCATACGCAATTGCAAGGGCTCCAAATCCATTTGCCTCGATATGCGGCCGTGTCTGCGGTCATCCATGCGAGGCCGCCTGCAGGAGAGGTAACATTGACGAGCCCATATCCATCAGGGCGCTGAAGCGTTTTGTCACAGAGAAGTATGGCGTTGAAGCGCTCTCTGACCCCTCCGGTGTTATAAGGTTCTCCAATGCCCGAAGGAATCTCACCAAACGTGGTTCCGGCGAGAAGGTAGCTATTATCGGGGCTGGACCAGCAGGCCTTGCCGCTGCCCATGACCTTGCCCTTCTCGGCTATAAGGTTACGGTCTTTGAGGCCGAGCCTGAACCGGGCGGGATGATGGTCTTTGGTATTCCAAACTACAGGCTCTCCAAAAAACTTGTCAAAGCAGAAATAGATTCAATCGCCGCACTGGGTGTCGAAATAAGGTGTAACACCAAAATTGGAAAAGACATCTCCATGAAAGACCTGAGGGATATGGGCTATAAGGCGATGTTGATAGCTGTAGGTCTCCAGCTTGGACGTTCCATCCCAATAGAAGGCACAAATCTGGCAGGTGTATTGCTCGGTATGGACTTTATCAAGGCCGCAACTTGCGGTCGCGCGCCAAAGATCGGGCCGAGGGTGGTCGTTATTGGCGGCGGTAATGTGGCCTATGATGCTGCGAGGTCTGCTGTGCGTCTGGGGGCAAGCGAGGTGCATATATCCTGTCTTGAGACGAGGGATATCATGCCCGCAGACCCTGTGGAGATAATGGAGGGGGAAGAAGAGGGAATTATTCTCCATGATGGTTTTGGCCCAAAGAGTATCGTAGGGAAAGATGGTAAGGTCGTCGGCCTTGAGACCATCAAATGCATAAGTGTTTTTGACGAAAACAAGAAATTTAACCCGAGGTTCGATCCTAATATAGAATCGGTTATAGACTGTGACACGGTAATTATCACAGTTGGTCAGGCAGCGGACCTTTCCTTTATTAAGGAGAGTGACGGCATTGAGATGGCAAGACCAGGGGCATTGAAAGTGAATCTCGATAATTACACTACAAGCGTACCGGGTATATTCGCTACGGGTGATGTCGCCTATGGGCCTAAGCTCTTGATCACCGCCATCGCCGCAGGCCAGAAGGTAGCAATGTCTATTGATGAATATTTAAGAGGGGTAAGTATTAAGGTAAAGAAAAGGGGTATTATGCGTGATGTGGCAAGCCCGAAGGAATACAGAATGTATAAGGATTTTGACCTTCTGGAACGTCATGAACCTCCCATAATCAGTGCAAAGGAGAGGAAGCATGGTTCTGCACTTGTTGAGATAGGTTATGTAGAGGATGCTGCCACAGCACAGGGGAGACGCTGCCTCAAGTGCCATATCAATACAATATTTCACGGTGATTTATGTATACTGTGCGGAGGTTGTGTAGATGTCTGTCCAACGTACTGTTTAAAGATGGTGCCTATCACCGAGATAGACGGGGATGATAATCTTAAGAGAGTCGTTGAAGCGAGATACAATATATCATGGGAAGAACTTATACGGGGGGATTCCACGGTTGCGCAGGTGGGTACGGCCATGCTAAAAGATGAGGATCGTTGCATCCGATGCGGATATTGCGCAAAACGGTGTCCGACTGGCGCAGTGACTATGGAGTTTTTTGAATACATAGAAGATATTGAGGAGGTTCCTGTAAAGTGAATAATGGGGATAAGCGAATTACTCGTAAGGATTTCTTTTCTTTAGTGGGGTGGGGAGGAATACTCTCTACGTTGGGGGGGTCTGTCTTAGGTTTTTATCGCTTCTACTTTCCCAATGTTCTTTATGAATCACAGAAGGTCTTTAAGATAGGAAAACCTGAAGAATTTCCCGAAGGGTTGAGCGAAAAATGGAAAAAAGAGAGACAGGTATGGGTAGCTCGTAATAAGAGCGGGGTATATGTAATGATATCAATCTGCCGTCATCTGGGATGTACACCAAACTGGTTTACAGATCAGCAGAAGTTCCGGTGTCCATGTCATGGAAGCATATACGATATAATGGGAAATGTCCTTGGAGGACCAGCACCGAGGACGCTCTGGCGTGCGGCGGTTAAGTTAGACCCTGTTGATGGGCAGATTATAGTAGATTTTAATAACAGGCAGGACCCTGATCCTGTATCCACTGAGAACGGGTTACAGGTAGATGAAGCCTCACGCGAGATAGAGCCATTCTTTTTAAAGGTGTAGTATTTTATCTTTGATGTAAAAAGGGTTCAATGGGTTTAAGAATTCCAGTTAGGCCTGTTAAACCCTTTAGTTATATAACTTGGAGGGACGATGAGTAATCTCTTGCAAAGAGTCTCGGACTGGGTTACCAGCACCCAGGTCTACAAGGCGATATTCCGACATGGATATGAAGATACCCCCCGGAACAGGTCGCTGACAACCTTCAGCAATGTTCTTTATCACCTCCATCCGGTCAAGACGCGGAAAGAATCTATAAGGTTCAGATATACCTGGTGCATGGGCGGCGCAACCCTTCTCCTCTTTGTGGTCCTCACGGTGACAGGGCTTCTGCTGATGTTTTACTATGTCCCGGACACAAGGCGGGCATATCAGGATATAAAAGATATTATGAACGTCGTATCCTTTGGAAGCACATTCCGGAATGTTCACAGGCTTGCCGCCCATGGGATGGTACTCACCGTCTGGCTCCATATGACAAGGGTATTCCTTACCGGCGCCTATAAGCCCCCAAGGGAATTTAACTGGGTGGTCGGCGTGATCCTTTTGACACTAACATTAGTGCTCAGCTGGACAGGATATCTTCTCCCCTGGGATCAGCTTGCGTTCTGGGCCGTCACGGTGGGGACAAAGATGGCCGGCGATACACCCCTCTTCGGGGTGGAGGGCCCCTTTGGCCGCCAGCTCGGGATGAGGCAGGATAACGATATCAAGTTCATGCTTTTGGGAGGAACCGAGGTGGGGCAGAATACGCTCATCCGGTTCTATGTGCTCCACTGTGTGGTTTTACCGTTAGTAGCCGTGGTCTTCCTGGTCATCCATTACTGGCGTGTAAGGAAGGATGGATTCTCAGGACCACTATAAGAAATGGAGGGTGTAAGATGGCAGATAAATCATTTGAAATATTTCCAAAAAATTCTAACAAGACCTACGGCTTAATGGAGCTTGTAAAAGGGACAGCCCCCGCTACAGAAAAGGAGCCGGAGGATACCATATTTTCATGGCCCCACCTCTTTTATGTCGAGCTTATAGCTGTCCTCGTGGTTACGGCCGCACTACTCTTTCTCTCCTTATATGTGGGCGCCCCCCTCGAAGAAGAGGTAGGCAGGGATACCACTCCGAATCCGATGAAGGCGCCTTGGTATTTCCTCGGGCTGCAGGAGCTTCTGGTCTTTTTTGACCCATGGATAGCCGGGGTGACGCTGCCTGCCCTGATCATAATCGGGCTCATGCTGATTCCTTTTCTCGATACCAATCCGAAAGGGAGTGGATCCTATACCTTCTCGGAACGTAAGCTTGCCGTCTCGGTCTATGCCTTCGGGTTAGGATTATGGACGGCCCTGATTGTCATCGGGGTATGGTTCAGGGGTCTCGACTGGAGCTGGTACTGGCCATGGAATGACCTGCATGTGCATAAGCCCCCTATTGTTGGTCTTAAGGACCTTTCCGTCATATTTGCAACTAAGCTGGGTATAAGTGAATTTTTGGGTAATACCCTGTCCTATCTTCTTGTGCTTGTCTATTTTGCAGTGGGGCTGATCATCCCCGTATTTATCTTTAAACGATTTTATAATAGGCTCGGCATCATCAGATATGTGACAACGATGGTACTGTTTCTCATCATGGCGGGCATTCCTGTAAAGATTGCCCTAAGGCTAATATTCTCGATTAAATATGTTATGGTGACCCCGTGGTTTAAGATATGACAGGGACATAGAGCAGCCCCGCAACAATGGGGGCCCAGAGCCTGCGTAAGAATCAAGGGAGAGGAAATATATGTGGGAAAAATTGGGTGTAGGGATGTTTTTCTTAGTGTCCACCGTGGCACTTACCTTTGTCATTATCGGTCTTTCCAGCTTCATGGAGAGGCTGTATAAGAGAAACAATAGAAATAATAAATAACCGGGAGAGTACCTATGGATCTGAATTGGGAGATGGTTGTAATGAAGCGGCGGCACAAGGTATTCGCGGCCGCGGTCATTGCGATAGGCATTATTGTAATGGTAATGTTTTACAGGGAGAGCGACCAGGAGTGGCGGCATTATCAGAAGAGCTACAACACAAAACTGGCGGACAAGTTGAATAAACCCGGGTCCCAGAGTGAGCCGCTCAAGATCCAGCAGGTCTGGCTGCCCAAGTTGAACACCACGGACAGGTGTATCCTCTGTCATTTAGGGGTGGAGAATCCCCTCTTCGTAAACGAACCCCAGCCATTTACCACACACCCCGGTGATATTCTCAAGACGCATCCAATCGATAAATTTGGGTGTACCGTATGTCATCAGGGGGATGGCCAGGCTGTGACTGTTGAGGCTACTCATGGGGTAGTTCATCACCTAAATCGCCAGCTTTTGCCAAAGGAATTTGTACAGTCCTCATGTTCGAAATGTCATATAGATCTTCACGACACCTCTCTGACGGATGACAAATTCGCAGACGTTGGCGTTGCGACCTTCTTAAAGGGGAGAAGTCTGACCTTCCAGAATAACTGCCGGGTGTGCCATAATATCAATGGAGAGGGGGGGAATATAGGGCCCGAGTTGACTGGCTTTGGAAGCAGGACAGAGCTTGCATTCAGCCTGATCCATGATTTTGTACACGTAGAAGGTCCCCATACAAAGGCGCAATGGGAGTATGAACATTTCTTGGATCCGCAGAAGATTGTCCCGGGTAATCGCGAGTTAAACTTTCCCCCCACAATTATGCCCAACTTCGGACTTTCACATGAGAATGCGAGGGCGCTTACGATCTATGTGCTTAGCTTAAGAGACTACAAGGTAGACAATATCCCCTACGAATATATAGCAAAGAAGAGATTTGCTCAGACCCCTTCTCGGCCTGTTAAGTCGTCTAAATAAAAACAGGACGGGCTTCTGCCCATCCTGTTTTTCACAAATGAGACAACTTGAAAACAGTTTTTTATATTTAGCAATTCTAATAATCTTTGCCTTTTTATACTCCTGCACAAACTCATCAAACAACCCGCAAGAAAAATCTAAACAACCCCAACAAACAGAGTCAACAGGACAAATAGTGGATAAGTATGTCAATACCCTGACCACTGCCCAGGATAAGGCCAAGAAGGCAGCAGGGGCTGAAAATAAAAGGGTGGAAGAGGAAAATAAGGCAGTTCAAGAAATGGAGGGGAACTAAGAATATCGTTGTCAGTGTCAGTTGCCCGTGACCGCAATAAACACAGACACAGAAACTGGTCACGGTTCACATTTGTGTTTGTAATTATTTAAACCTTTTCCCCCACCCTTTCTCCGAGCAACCCCGTAGGCCTGAATATCAAAACCAGTATCAATATCAGGAACGCAAACACATCCTTATATTCGCTGGATATATAACTTGCGCCCAAGCCTTCTACAAGGCCAAGCAACAGGCCACCGAGCATGGCGCCCGGGATATTGCCGATGCCGCCGAGCACCGCTGCGGTAAACGCCTTTATGCCTGCGGTGTAGCCGATGAAGAAATTCACCGAGCCGTAATACATGGCAACCATAACGCCAGCGGTGGCGGCGAGGATAGAGCCTATCACGAAGGTAACTGCTATGACACTATCTACATTTATACCGACAAGGCTTGCCATTCTGCTGTCCTGACTGGTTGCGCGCATTGCCTTGCCGAGCCTTGTCTTTTTAATGAAAAGATGGAGCGCTGTCATGAGGATAAATGATGCTGCAAGGATAAATATTTGCAGATAGCTTATACTTGCGCCTGTTATCTCCATCCCTGTTGAAGGGATAATGTGCGGGAAAACCTTGTCAACTGTTCCCTGAGTAAGCATCACATAGTTTTGTAAAAAAATAGACATACCGATGGCTGAGATTAACGGCGAAAGCCTGTGGGCATGACGGAGCGGCCTGTATGCAACCCGTTCAAGGGTGAGTCCATACATTCCGCAGAAAAGGCCGGAAATAATAAAGACCAATAAAATAGACAGAGGAAGGTTTACAGCAGTAAGGCCGGCCGCGGTCAAAATACCCAAAACAATGATGGCCATGTATGCGCCGATCATATATATCTCGCCGTGGGCAAAGTTTATGATCTGCAATATGCCATAAACCATTGTGTAGCCAAGTGCAATCAGGGCATAGACACTGCCAAGTGTAAGGCCGTTTATGAGTTGCTGGATAAACATAAATACAGATTCAAAGAGTCAAAGTATCAAAGTGTCAAAATAAAAAGCATCTTACAGAAATTTTTTCTCTGACTCTTTGACTCTATCTTTTACTATTCCGCCGGTTTCCAGTATTCCTTAAACTCCCCATCCTTTGTTATCCATACAATGTATGGGGCTTTCAGTACATCGCCCTTTTGGTCAAACCGGATTGCGCCAAGCGCGCCTTCGTATGCGAAGTTATGCAAGGCTTCGCTCACCTTTTTCCCGTCAACCGCACCTGCCTTGCTTATACCTGTTAAAAGTATATTTGCGGCATCATAGGCATAGATGGAGTAGGGCCCATGCTCTCCATATTTTGCATGGTATTTATCCAGGAATGTCTTTGCTGTTGGAATATTGGATGGGTCAGGGCTGAATGTCAGGTATGTGCCTTCAGTATTTTCTTTGCCTGCAATCTTTATAAACTCCTTGTCAATAGTTCCGTCGCCGCTCATAAACGGCGCCTTTATACCAAGCTCCTTTGCCTGTTTTACAAGCAGGCCTGCCTCCGGGTATATGCCGCCGAAGTAGATAAGCTCAGGCCTCTTATCCTTTATGCTTGTCAAAACCGCCCTAAAATCTTTATCTCCCTGAATTACAACTCCGTAGTAAACAATCTCTGCCGCATTGCCCATCGCCTTTTTAAACTCATTTGCAAGCCCCTGTCCGTATGTTGTTTTGTCATGTATAATTGCCACCTTTTTAATCTTCAGATTCTTTACAACAAACTCTGCTGCAATCATTCCCTGCTGGTCGTCCCTGCCGCACACCCTGAATACATTTTCAAAACCCCTTTCTGTCAATTGAGGGTTTGTTGACGCCGGTGTTATCATCGGGATATAGCCCCTGTCTTTATAAACCTCTGACGCAGGGATTGATGCTGAACTGTTCCAGTGCCCTATAACCCCTGCAGCGCCTGAATTTGAAAGTTTGTTGGCAACTGTTACTGCGAACTTTGGGTCGTGCTGGTCGTCTTCAACAAGGAGTTCAATCTTTTTCCCAAGTGCTCCGCCCTTTTCATTCCACTCGCTCACAGCAAGTTCAACGCCGTTTTTTAAATCAGTCCCCATCTTTGCTTGATCGCCTGTCATTGGCCCTGCAACGCCAATTTTTATAGTATCTTCCTTTTTGGCGCAGCCGGTGAAGGCGGAAGACAGCAGGCAGTAGGTAGTAAACAATAACAACAAAAATACAGACTTCAAATTACAGACTATATATTTAAGTCTTGAGTCTTGGGCATTGAGTATGCTTTTTGACTTTTGACTTACCTCTTCTTTATTCATATATGCTCCTTTTAAAAAGCTATACTTTATTTCTCTACAATCCCTTGCCAATTATGCTATCCCTCTTTGCCAGCATTCTCATCGCCTTTTTCTTTCTATGCTCTATAACCCATTTTTTTGTAATAAAGTAAGATAGCGCGGCAAAGAGTGTGGATACTACCAAAGCGCCGACTAAATATACTAAAAATGCCCAGCCCATGCCATTTAAAAAATGATGGTTTTTTACACTGGCCATTACAACCTCTTTATCTTCCCATAAAATAACGGCGCCAACAGCAGAGGATATCGCCCAGAAGAAAGGCGTTGTAAGCGGGTTCATTATAAAACTTCCCAGAACAGCGGCAGCCCTGTTTGCCTTTAAAATATAAGCGGCTGCTATGGCAAAGACTATGCCTAATCCAAAGGTTGGAAATATCCCCATAAATACACCTATGGCAACACCTCTTGCAATTTTGTAAGGAGGGTCGTCAATCCTCATTATCTTGTAATAATGAAGATTAACCCACCGCCTAATCCTGATAAGCCTTGTGTGATTTCCCCTGTTATTATTTGCCACTTTCTAACACCCCGATTCCTGCCTTATCAATCCGGCTGTATAAAGCTTTGCCTTTTTAATAGAATCTATAATATTCATGCCATTTGCAAGGCACGATGCAATCGCGCTGGAAAAGATGCAGCCTGTCCCGTGCAACCCCCTTTTTATCCT
>JBBTFC010000083.1:0-2568 GCA_038042015.1 Deltaproteobacteria bacterium | reverse complement strand
GTAGAACCCCATATTGTTAATATAGGTTTGCCAAGGGCTGCTGCAATGTGCATAGCGCCTCCATCGCAGCATACAACCAATTTACATAAACTTATTACAGCGATAAGCTCTTTTAACTTTGTTGTTTTATACAGAACTGGAACTGAAACCATACCCTTTGCTATTTCCAAAGCCTTTTCATCATCCCCAGGATGAAATGGATTTTTGCTGCTGCCCGGCGCCCAGAGGAGTAAAGGTATTACATTATACTTTTCTATAAGCTCGTTGCCAAGTTCAATAAATCCTTCTGACGACCATCGGTTATTTTCTTTTCTGCTGCTTATATGCACTGCTACAATATTATCATGAGTTAATCCCTGAGACTTAAGATACTGCATGGCCTTTTCCCTTTCCTGAGCAGACGGCATTAAAACAAGACATGGCGGTTCGCCTGTAATTCCAAGGGGCTCAAGAAGTCTGAATGCGCCAACTACCTCGTGGATCGACTCTGATGGTTCAGCAACTGGAAGATTATAATAACGAAATCTACTGTCATATGGCGCATATCCTATTCTTTTTTTTGCGCCGGTAAGAAAGGTATATCTTGCCAGCCTTGGAGAATATCTATAGCCGCAGCCAATTGCCACATCATATCTTTCTCTCCGTATCTGTAAAAGAAGTTTTAAATTTTTTAACCAGACTGAAAACCTGTTTTTGTCTTCAATGTGTTTTGCCTTCTCGTAGACATAGATTTCATCTATATCAGGATTATTTTCCAGCGCCCCAGCATTGTAACTGTTTACCAGGACACTTAGTTTTACTTTCGGAAATTCTTCACGCAGCGCGCGAATTGCAGGCGTTGTGCAAATAAGGTCGCCAATATTGTCGCGGCGGATTAAGAGGATTTTTTTAATGGTCTTTGCATCTATTTTGTTCATAGACAACCATTATGACGGCAGCCAGAGCAAAGGTAAGAATCCCATAGGATTCTTCCCATAGCCCGTTTGCCATGTTTACTATGGCATAAGCCACAAGAACACCCGTCACCCCGTATTTTACAAAACAATTCAATTCGTCTTCTGTCCCCGATTTTATTATCTTTACAACTTTTATGAAGACTGTGAGCCAGAATAAAACAAACGCACCAAGACCCAATATCCCGACCTCAAAGAGTATTTGCAGAACTAGGTTATGTGGATTTGCGCTTCCATAACTGGTTCTGCTGAAATAATCGTATGTCCCTGCCCACTTATCCTTCCACCTCTCCAGATAGCCTCCATCCCTTGCCACTAATGCGAGCTTTTTCCAGCCATAACCATAGCCGATAATCGGCCTATCCTTAATTATCTCAACAGTCCCTTTCCAGATATATCCTCTCCCGCTTAAACCCACATTGCCTGTATATGTTTGAAAAGATAACAGGGTTTTATATCTATCAATCAACTCGGGCTTTTTAAAATAACTGACGCCTCCAACCGCAAGAAAAAGAACAATGATGATTGCGAGCATTTTATACCTTTTGGACATTACAATCATAACAACGGTTGATATCAAAATAGCGATAAGCGTCGTCCTTGAACTATAATAGAGCCACACCAGCGCAAATTCTGCCAATAGCATAACCCATAAAAATCCCCGCATTATTATCCTGTCTTTTATACTGAAAAGGTAGCCAAGGGTGAACGGTATGTAAAAGGCAGCATTGAGGGCATACCCGCCAAGGAAAGTTTCCCTGTCTGCCTTTGCCTCAAGGATATTAAGGAGGTTGGCAGGCGGGTTCTTTATAAAGATAATAATCGTAAGTGTAATAAAACTTAAAACGACCGCACACAATAATGCCCTGAGTTTTCCAATGTCTCTGAATTCAGTCAATATTACAAAAAAAACCACCATCTGATAAAAGAAATTCTTCCTAAAGGCATTCAGGCTGTCAATGATATAATTGCTGAAAAAGATACTGACGAGGATAGCCATGAGCAAGATAAAAAATGCTATCATAGCGCTGTCCTTCCAGTTAATCCTCCAATTAAAACCCCCAGATGGATGCACTCTGGGGCAGGCTTCGGAGGCAGGGTTAATGCCTCTTCTTATGATCTTTATCAAAAAAAACAGGAGCATAGCGTAGAACGCAGTATTTCTTATGCCCGCAAAATGATTAAAAGGCTGAAAAAAAATGTATATTAAGAGAAGCGGCGGTATTAAGCTATAAATTCTCTCCTCGTATTTAAGCCATAAGCCTTGAAACACCTTCAAAGACCTCCTCTACCGTAATACTTGTTATACATTTCCTGTGCCAGTATCGGCAGCTATACGGGGCTTTAAATGCGTGAGAGCATGGGACACACGAAAGTTTTTTTTGAATTATTACAACCTTCTTGCCTGTAGGACGTTGATCCTGCATATCGGCAGGCCCGGCAATATCAACAACGGGTATATTTAAGGCATCCGCCATATATATAATGCCTGTATCAACGGCTATAAAAAGCGACAACCTCTGAATAAGCGCCGGCAGTTCACCGATAGTAAATTTACCAACCGCATCTATTATCCTATCTCTCTGCCCCGTTGTCTTTAATATTCTATCAGAAA
>JBBTFC010000082.1:0-7493 GCA_038042015.1 Deltaproteobacteria bacterium | reverse complement strand
AGATATGAAGAAGATTAAAGTCATGGCGCTTTCAGACCTGCATCTGGGAGAGTCGGAGGGGCTTTTATATAATAAGCTCCCCAATATATTAGATATCCTTGTTGCTAAGGTATCAGAACTTGCCAATGGTGGCGGGGGGATTGAGGACGGTATAGAGGAACTCGTCCTTATAGGGGACATTGCAGACCTTTCCGAGGCAAGGCCGGAAGACGCATATGCCAACACCATGGATTTTCTCAAAGCCTTATTTAAAAAAGTCAATGTGGATAAGGTTGTATATATCCCCGGAAATCATGACCATCACCTCTGGGTGGAGATGCTTGAGTCCCATTATGGAAAGGGTTATAAAGAATGCACCCCAAAAACAGGGGTTAGTATTCAGAGGCCAAAGCCCCTTCTGGATAGGTGTATACCCACTGATTATAAAGGTGATGTAGAGGCCTATTACCCATTTTACAAAATCAGGATTGATAAAAGCATTTTCCTTTTTGACCACGGTCACCTCTTTTCCAGCACCCTGAATAAGGCAGCCGGTCCTGTGTCCAGTCTTGAGGAAATAGAAGAGAAGACATGGGAATTTATGGAAAAAATATGGTTTCAAGGGGGAAAGACCCCGTGGATATATAACCTCAGGGAAAAGATTTATGATTGGGCAAGGTGGATTAGCCTCAGGGCTGGCCATCCTACAAGAGGGGTCAGCTTCAAGGAGGATTCTACCCCTGTATTTGACGATGGTATGAGGGATAGGATTGTCACATATCTGGAGAAGATGGTCAAATTAAGCATGGATACAGACGATTTTCACCTTGTCTTTGGTCATACCCATTATGGCGGCAGGGTTTTAAAGGATGATAGAAAGGTAAGGATAAACAGTCGTTTTATAAATCTCTGGAACACAGGGGGATGGCTTGTGCCATCGGAGGTCTTTTCTCCCGATGCGTTTATTTTTTATATAGAGCAAACCCAGAACGGGTTAAGACCTCAGGCGTATAAGCTGGTGGGCAGGGAGGGGGGTGAGGTAGGGGATTACGACAGGGCCATTCTTAAGGAGATAGTAAAGAGAATTGGTTGAATAAACCTTTGGAAATCGGCAGACTCTATCTTTCATATCTTGAGGGATAGAGCCTGCCGCACGGAGAACTCCTCTTGCAATAGCGGTTTTATGTCCCCATCTCCCACGAGGCAAGATATTTTTTCTGCTCGCTTGTGAGGGTGTCTATCTTGACGCCCATGGATATAAGTTTTAATCTGGCTATTTCTTTATCAATATCCGCCGGAACCGTGTAAACCTTCTTTCCCAATTTCTTAAAGTTCTTAACCACATACTCTGCTGACAGCGCCTGGTTTGCAAAACTCATGTCCATAACGCTTGCAGGATGTCCTTCTGCTGATGCAAGATTTACAAGCCTGCCGTCCGCCAAAAGGCATATCCTCCTGCCGTCCTTCATAAGATATTCTTCAACAAAATCCCTGACAGTCCTTACACCTATACTCAGTGATTTCAGCCCCTCTATATCAAGCTCAACATTGAAATGGCCCGAATTGCATACTATGGCGCCGTCCTTCATCACCTTAAAATGCTCTTTTCGGATGACATTGATATTGCCGGTTACGGTGCAGAATACATCGCCTATCTTTGCCGCGTCTGCAATGGGCATAACCCTGAAGCCGTCCATGACAGCCTCTATTCCCTTTAACGGGTCAATCTCGGTTACAATAACATCTGCGCCCATGCCTTTAGCCCTCATGGCAAGGCCTTTGCCGCACCATCCGTAGCCGCACACAACAAACTTTGCGCCTGCAAGCAGTTTGTTTGTTGCCCTTACAATGCCGTCAATGGTTGACTGTCCTGTGCCGTATCTGTTGTCAAAAAAGTGCTTTGTATCAGCGTCATTTACAGCGATGACAGGAAACATGAGCACATTTTTAGCTGCCATGCTCTTAAGCCTGATTACCCCTGTTGTGGTCTCTTCTGTTGAACCGATTATATTTCTAATCAGGTCCTTTCTTTCGCCGTGGATTGCAGCCACAAGGTCTGCGCCGTCATCCATTGTAATATTCGGTTTTGTATCCAATACAGCGTTTATGTGCTGATAGTATGTCTTATTGTCTTCGCCTTTTATTGCAAATACCGGTATTCCGAAATCCTTTACAAGGGATGCTGCCGTATCATCCTGTGTGCTTAATGGATTTGAGGCGCAGAGATAAGTATCAGCGCCGCCCTCTTTCAGGGTCCTCATTAGATTTGCAGTCTCGGTGGTAACATGCAGACATGCAGCGAGCTTATAACCCTTGAGCGGTTTTTCCTTGGCAAACCTGTCGCGGATGAGTCTCAAAACAGGCATGTCCTTTTCAGCCCATTCAATCTTTAACTTCCCCTTTTTAGCCAAACTAATGTCTTTTACATGATATTTCATTTATAATCTCCTTTTTAAAAGTTAAACTTAAGTCGGCAAGTCACCAGACACTAAGTCACCAGTTTTGGTCTTGCATTCTGGTGACTGGTGACTTGATGACTTGTGACTATTTTTATAATTTTGCCGCTTTCTTCAATGCCTCTGCCTTATCTGTTTTCTCCCATGTAAACTCCGGTTCATTTCTTCCGAAATGGCCGTTTGCCGCTGTTTTTCTGTAGATGGGTCTTAAAAGATTAAGAGTCTTGATTATATCCGCAGGTTTCATTTTGAAGTTTTCTCTTATAAGTTCAACGATCTTTTCCGGCGCAATCTTCTCTGTGCCGAATGTGTCAACCATGATAGATACCGGTTCTGCAACGCCGATAGCATAAGCAATCTGTATCTCGCACTCATCTGCCAGACCTGCTGCAACAACATTCTTTGCCACATACCTCGCCATGTATGAGGCAGACCTGTCAACTTTTGACGGATCTTTGCCTGAGAATGCCCCGCCTCCGTGGCTGCCGTGACCGCCGTAGGTGTCAACTATTATCTTTCTTCCGGTGAGCCCGCAGTCGCCCTGTGGTCCGCCGACGACAAACCTTCCTGTTGGGTTTATATAATACTTTGTATTTTTATCCAAAAACTGGGCAGGGATAACCTTCTTTACCACCTCTTCAATGATAGCTTCCCTTAATGTTTTGTTGTCCACATCCGGCGAATGTTGGCTTGAAACAACCACAGTATCAACTTTTACCGGCCTGTTATTAACATATTGAATAGTAACCTGAGATTTTCCGTCTGGCCGTAAAAATTTAAGTTCGCCATTTTTCCTTGCCACCGCCAGCCTCTCTGTTATCTTGTGCGCAAAATGTATCGGCATCGGCATTAACTCTGACGTGTGATCGCAGGCATAGCCGAACATGAGCCCCTGGTCTCCTGCCCCCTGCTCCTTACCCTCCGTAGTATCAACACCCATTGCAATATCCGGCGACTGCTTGTCAATCGTTACCATAACAGCGCAGGTATGGGCGTCAAAGCCCATGCTGGTCTCGGTGTAACCGATATCTCTGATAGTATTCCTTACAACCTCAGGATAATTTATCTGCGCCTTTGTAGTTATCTCCCCTGCTATAAGCGCAAGGCCTGTAGTAACCAGCGTCTCGCATGCAACCCGGCTTTTGGGATCCTGCGTAAGGATTGCATCAAGAACCGAATCAGATATCTGGTCTGCAACCTTATCAGGATGTCCTTCTGTCACAGACTCCGATGTAAAAAGATAATTTTTGATTCCCATAAATAATAGCCTCCTTAGTTTTTATCAAAAATTTTAAAATGTAGAGGTAAACATTTTTTTTCTAATATGTCAATAAGATTAAGTCAAAAATTAAGCCACCCTGCTTGCTTGCTCATTTTTAGTTACGGATTATCTGGCATTTGTTTGCTATTATTGCCCTTCGGATGGTTTCTTTTAACTCCTCATCCTTTACAGGGATCACCAATCTGTCAATGTTATCCATTTCTTTCTGAGAGAGTTGCGTAGGGTGGGCATTGCCCGCCAACGGATTGGATCGGCGGGTTGGGGCGGGTGTTTTTTGGGCATAAGTAATCTTGCCGAGGCGGAAAACAATGTCTTTAACTGCTGTATCTTGAAGCTCGTTATTTATCTTTTTTATAATGTCTTCCTTTATATATTTCAACTCTTCCATCCATGCAGATGTTTCTACTGTTAAATATAAGGTTTTTCCTGCGATCTTTAACGGCCTGGCCCTTTTTGTTATGTTTATCCCCGCTATCTTTGGCCATATACTGAGGACTCTAAACCAATTTGCCACTGCCTTAGGAGTATTCTTGCGCCAAAAAGCAGATAAGATATTTCCTATTTTTGCAGGTTCTTTTGTAGATGTCATAATAACTGTTTTGCTTTATTCCTGTCCCTGCAGATATTAAGCAGGGGCAGGTATCCGCCCAAAAGCTGGCCGGTCATTGCCCCTATGAGCAGAACAGGGATTGCATTATAGCTGAAGCCTAACCATATCCTCATCAAAACTACAAATGGTATCGGTATGTGTATATATATAAACCATTTGGGAGAAAACCTCTTTGCCATTGACCTCAAATAGCCGAATGGCAGGTTAAGGATTAGTGTGATTAGTGTGAGAAGTAAGAGGGTAAACAATATTTTTTCCACAGCTGCTTTAAATGATGTCAAACTATTCTTTAGGCTGTAGTTGACATTAAAGACAATAATGTCTTAACATCATTTTATGCCGCAATGCAATAAAATAAAGATAATGCCCAAGTCTCTTGCCATAAAGATTGCTGCAGGCGAGGTTATAGAGAGACCTGCCTCTGTTGTGAAAGAGCTTGTTGAAAACTCTATTGACGCAAAGGCAACAGATATATCTGTCTATATCCGCGATGGCGGCAGGAAGCTGATAAAGGTTATTGACAATGGCGAAGGCATGACAAGGGATGACGCAGTTATTGCGTTTGAGAGGCATGCAACAAGCAAGGTGTTGAATGAAGAAGACCTTTATTCCATTAGCACTATGGGATTTCGAGGTGAGGCTATCCCCAGCATCGCCAGCGTATCTGAAACTATTTTGACTACTAAGGTCTCCGGAGAGATTGCAGGAACAATAGTGACAGTGAAAGGAGGGAAGATAGAAGATGTTAGCGATGCCGGCTGCGCAAACGGGACCATGGTTGAGGTAAGGGATATATTTTTCAATACACCGGCGAGGCTTAAATTTATGCGGTCAATCTCTACAGAAACGGGGCATATATCCGATACTGTTACAAGGCTTGCCTTGGCATATCCCCATATAAGGTTCAGGCTTTATAGTAACGATGTCTCTATGTTAGAGACTTCAACGAAGGCTGATTTGAGGACGAGGGTTGCGGATGTCTTTGGAAGGGGGTTTTTAAAGGATATTATTCCTGTAGAGGCAGGGGATGAGGCGCTGAAGATTCATGGCTTTGTTGCGAGGCCTGAATCTGCATATTCCACCACAACCCGGGGGCTTTTTATCTATGTAAATAACCGATGGATAAGAGACAGGGGAATCAATCATGCAGTTGCAAACGGCTATAGAAACTGCCTTGCGCACGGCAAATCCCTGCTTACTACATACAGGGACAAGTATCCTTTTGTTGTTTTATTTATAACCACTCTGCCGCAAGAGGTTGACGTCAATGTGCATCCTACGAAATGCGAGGTGAGATTTAAAAATCCCAAAAACGTGTATGAGCTTACAAGAGGGGCAATAGAAGCTGCCCTGGGGATATGGGGGGCGCCTTCTCATGCCTCCTTTGTCAAACCATACGAAAGCAAGATGCCGGCAGGGTGGGTTAGGGAGAAAACTTCAGGTTATGATGATTTATCACAATTTAAGCAAGTTAGCCAAACAGAATTCGCCGGGTCTGCCGGGGATGCCAAAACCTTATTTTTTAGCGAATTAAAAATAATAGGCCAGTTATGGCTGGAATATCTGTTGTGCGAAAGAGAAGGGGAATTTTATATAATAGACCAGCATGCGGCAGCGGAGAGGATTGCATTTGAGAAATTAAAAAAAGACTACTATGTGAACCGTTGTGTAGGCAGCCAGATGCTTCTTATCCCCCAGGGTATTGAGCTTTCCTTGCAGGAAAGAGATGTTTTAGAAAATTCTCATGGGGCTATAAAGGCTATTGGCTTTGATATTGAACCGTTTGGCGGCAATGCATTCATAATACGAGCCGTGCCGGGTATACTTTCCGGCAGGGATTGCAGTGGTTTGATAAAAGAATTGTTAGAGGAACTGGTCTCTTCTGAGATAAGTTTCAGGATAGAAGATAGACTGGATGATATTCTTATACGGATAGCCTGCCACAGCGTTATAAGGGGGCAGAGGCAGCTTTCTAATGAGGAGGCAAAGGCATTATTGGAAAGATTGGCTCATGTTGACTTTTCCGGCAATTGTCCGCACGGAAGGCCTGTTATAAAGGCCATCTCCAGGGATGAGATAGAGAGGATGTTTAAAAGGAGATAAACAATATGTTTTCAAGAAGACAATTTTTAAAAGGTGCGCTGACTGCCGGGGCAGCGGGTCTTATTGCGGACGGCGTCTTTTTTGAACCAAGACGTATTGTCGTAGAAAAAAAGACCGTAGCTATAAACATCCTTCCTCAAGTGTTTGAAGGATTCAGGATATGCCAGCTAACGGATATCCATCATAGTCCGTTTGTCGGGATTAAGTTTATTGAGAAGGTTGTGGAGGAGGCTAATACCTTAAAGCCTGATTTGATGGTTCTCACAGGGGACTATGTGGATGATTCTCATAAATATATTGAGCCGGCTGTCAGCGCCTTGCGCAAACTGAAATCGCCTAATGGCATTATGGCTGTTCTTGGCAACCATGACCACTGGGCAGGGGCAGAACTGACAAAAGATATTTTTAATAAATATCGCGTCCTTGTAATAACAAATAGTAATAAACTGATCGAGATAAAAGATAAGGCTATTTGTATTGCGGGCGTGGGGGATTTTATGGAAGGGTCACAGGATTTAAAGGCAGCCTTTCACGGGGTTTCTAATGATATCCCGCGGGTTTTGCTTTCTCACAATCCGGATTACGCAGAGGTTATGTCAAAAACCGAAAGGGTGGATTTAGTGCTTGCTGGTCATACCCACGGCGGCCAGGTTCGCCTACCATTTTCCATAGCGCCTGTGACTATGTCCAAGTATGGTCAAAAATACACCGGCGGGTTGGTAAAATTGCCTCATACGCAGGTGTATGTCTCAAGGGGTATTGGTGTGGTAGGGTTTCCAATAAGATTTAATTGCCCCCCTGAGATTACTCTCATAACATTAACAAAGGCTGTTCAGAAGGTATAAAAATTTTTTCATTTTAAAGACCTGCTCCTCCATTGTATGCACGAGAGGGAAAAGGGTAGAAATCCAAATGTCAAATAAAAAAGAACTATCAGAAAGAGATATTTGCACCCAATTCATCTTGCCCGCTCTCGTAAGGGCTGGGTGGGACGTCTCAAAACAGGTTCGGGAAGAGGTTTATTTCACTGACGGGCGTATTTTTGTCAAAGGCAACAAAACTG
>JBBTFC010000081.1:4715-31336 GCA_038042015.1 Deltaproteobacteria bacterium | reverse complement strand
ATAGCCCATATAGACCACGGCAAATCAACTTTATCCGACAGGCTTTTAGAGTTTACCGGCGCTATAACTGCAAGAGAAAAAAAAGATCAATTTCTTGACAAGATGGAACTGGAAAGGGAACGCGGCATTACCATAAAGGCGCAGACCGCGCGGCTCAAATACACGGCGCTTTCCGGCAAAGAGTATATCCTGAATCTTATAGATACCCCCGGTCATGTTGATTTCAGTTACGAGGTTTCCAGAAGTCTTGCGGCGTGTGAGGGCGCAGTGCTTGTTGTGGATGCATCCCAGGGTGTTGAGGCCCAGACCCTTGCGCATCTCTATACTGCGCTGGATGTGGGGCTGGAGGTTTTTCCGGTATTGAATAAGATTGATCTGCCCGCTGCCGAGCCTGAGAGGATTAAACAGGAGATTGAGGATGTGGCAGGCATTGACGCATCTGACGCAATTCTTGCCAGCGCAAAAGAGGGGATAGGCATAAGAGAGATTCTTGAGGCAATAGTTAAAAAGATACCGGCGCCCCAGGGTGATATTAACAAACCCTTAAAAGCCCTGATATTTGACAGTTGGTATGATACATATCTCGGTGTTGTGGTTCTGGCAAGGGTCTTTGACGGCGTAATAAAAAGGGGCGTTAAGATAAAATTTGTTTCAACCGGCAAGGTATTTGAGGTGGATAAGGTTGGGGTCTTTGCCCCCAATCCGGTTGAAATAAAAGAACTGTCTCCGGGTGAGGTAGGGTTTGTAATAGCAGGGATAAAAGAAGTCGGCGAGACAAAGATAGGCGATACCGTAACCGATGCCGCACATCCGACGGATGACCCGCTGCCCGGATTTAAAACAGTCAAGCCCATGGTCTTTTCCGGTCTCTATCCTGTGGATTCTTCAGAATATGAATCGCTCAAAGAGGCCATGGAAAAATTAAAGCTCAATGACGCATCTTTTACATACGAACCTGAAACATCGCTCGCCCTCGGTTTCGGCTTCAGGTGCGGGTTTTTAGGCCTGCTTCACATGGAGATTATTCAGGAGAGGCTTGAAAGGGAGTACGGTTTAAACCTTATAACAACGGCGCCGACAGTTGTCTACAAGATTACAAAGACCGGCAATGAGGTTGTATTTATTGATACGCCAACCAAACTTCCGTCAGTTCAATGTATAGAAAGGATTGAAGAGCCGTATATACTGGCCGCTATACATTTGCCCAACGAATATCTCGGCGCTATCATCGGGCTATGCGAGTTGCGGCGCGGCATCCAGAAGACAATAAAATATATTACTCCCACAAGGGTTATGGTGGAATATGAGATTCCATTGAACGAAGTGGTGCTGGATTTTTATGACAGGCTCAAGACCGTGAGCAAGGGTTATGCGTCAATGGATTATGAATATCTTGATTACCGGGAGGCTGACCTTGTGAAGATGGATATTCTGCTGAACGGCGAACCTGTGGATGCGCTGTCTATCATAGTTCCGAGGGAGAGGGCATATTACCGCGGCAAAGAACTGGCGGAGAAGATGAAGGGGCTTATCCACCGGCAGATGTTTGAGATTATAATTCAGGCGGCGATAGGAAGCAAGATTATTGCCAGAGAAACGGTAAAGGCGATCAGAAAAAATGTTACTGCCAAGTGTTACGGCGGTGATATTAGCAGAAAGAGAAAGCTTTTGGAAAAACAGAAAGAGGGAAAGAAGAGGATGAAACAGGTTGGGAATGTAGAGATACCGCAGGAGGCGTTCTTGGCGGTGCTGAAGATAGGGGAGTAGATGCAAATCCTAATTTCTAAATCCTAATTTCCAATAAAATGCCAAATATCAAAAACATTAGAAATTTGGTAATTGGACATTTCATTAGAAATTAGACATTAGGATTTAGGATTTTATTTGATTATATAAAGGAGAATATAAAATGCAAAAAAAGAAAGTCATCAGAGAAACCATTGAGGCCATAGTTATTGCGATGGTGCTTGCTCTAATCATAAGGACATTTGTTGTCCAGGCTTTTAAAATTCCGTCAAGCTCTATGGAGCCTACGCTTTTGGTCGGCGACCACCTGCTTGTAAATAAGTTTATTTATGGCGTATCATTGCCCTTTACTGACAGTAAGATTTTTTCGTTCAAAAAACCGCAGCAGGGCGATGTGATTGTCTTTGAATTTCCCAGCAACCCTGAGTATTGCAAAAGTTTTTCAAGCATAATTATGAAAAGAATTGAAAATACTGTAGAGAGAAGAGATGTCTGGCAGTTCTTTATGGACGACTGCAAGGATTTTATAAAAAGGGTTGTTGCAGTGGAAGGGAATGTTGTTGAGGTAAAGGATAAAAATGTTTTTGTCAATGGCAGTCCGCTTGAAAATAACCGTGGGGTTAATATTGACCCTTCTATATATCCACCCGGACATGATCCGAGGGATAATTTTGGCCCATATACAGTTCCAAAAGATTCAGTGTTTGCAATGGGAGATAACCGCGACAGGAGCTTTGACAGCCGCTATTGGGGGAGTGTTAATCTTAATGAGATAAAGGGAAAGGCGTTTATTATCTATTGGTCATGGGACGGCATAGAGCATTGGGTAAGGTGGCGGCGGTTTGCGAATATTATAAGGTAAGGCGGATATGGCAGGAGCAGTTTCCTGAGTGCGAGTATCTTCTGTAGATTTTATTTCTTCTATGTGATAAGAACAACTTCTGTATGGATAGGTATAAAAAGGAATTTGACAAATACCTCTCAATAGAAAAAAATGCGTCACATTACACGATAGAGAATTATTTAAGGGATATAACGCAATTAGAATGTTTTTTAAAAGATAACGCGCTTTGTCTTGCCGACGGAGAGGTTGATGCGGGCAGGATAGATGAAAAGGCGATAAAGTTTTTTTTAGGCCATCTCTATAATACAGTCACCAGACACAAGTCACAAGCCACAAGTAAGGGCTATAAAAAGGTATCTATTGCAAGAAAGCTGGCGTCCATCAAGGCGTTTTTCAGATTCCTGGTCAGGAAGGGGTTTTTATCGGGAAACCCTGCGGAGTTTATCTCTTATCCTAAAATAGAAAAGTATCTTCCTACCGTTTTGACAGTTGATGAGGTAAAGGGGCTTGTGGAGGCGGACATAAGTCACAAGACACAAGACACAAGTCACAAGTCTAAAAAGCTTTCACTGCTCACAACATTAAGGGACAGGGCAATACTTGAAGTTTTGTATTCATCCGGTATAAGGGTCAGCGAACTCGCAGGGCTCAACATGAGAGATGTTGACATTAATCAAGGGATAATAAGGGTGTTGGGAAAGGGTAATAAAGAAAGGATTGCCATGCTCGGAAGCAAGGCTCAGGACGCGTTGAAGGCATATCTTGAAGAAAGGAAACAATTCCCTTTTGCTAAAAATACCGAGGCGGTATTTTTAGGCGTAAGGGGAGAGAGGATTTATCCAAGGGCTGTGCAGAGGCTTGTGAAGGAAGCTGCCGGAATAGGTGGAGTTTCAAAAGATCCCACACCCCATTCGCTCAGGCATACATTTGCAACCCATCTTTTAGATGCAGGAGCGGATTTGCGGACAATACAGGAGATGCTCGGACATGCCAGCCTGTCAACAACACAGAAGTATACAAAGGTGAGCGTTCAGAGGCTTTTGGAGGCATATGATAAGGCGCATCCGAGGGCGAAGAAGGTAAGAGGTTAACTATGTTTCACGGGACTACAATACTTGCAGTGAGAAGGGATGGCAAGGTTGCCATTGCAGGCGATGGGCAGGTGACGCTCGGCAACACTGTGATGAAGAAGGGCGCTGTCAAGGTAAGGCGAATGGGCGACGGCAAGGTGCTTGCCGGCTTTGCGGGATCTACCGCGGATGCCTTTACCCTCTTTGAAAAGTTTGAGTCAAAGCTGGAAAAGTATCGCGGCAATCTCCAGCGGGCTGCTGTTGAACTTGCAAAGGATTGGCGTACCGACAAGATACTCCGAAGGCTGGAGGCGCTCCTCATCGTTGCAGATAAGGAACATTCCCTGATTTTGTCCGGCAGCGGAGATGTGATAGAGCCGGAGGACGGAGCTGCGGCAATCGGCTCCGGCGGCCCGTTTGCCCTGGCTGCTGCGCGGGCGATGCTCGTGCATTCAAACCTCGACGCAAAGACCATTGCAACAGAGGCAATGAAGATTGCAGCAGAGATTTGTATTTATACGAATGAAAATATAACGGTAGAGGAACTATAAATTTATGAAAACATTCACACCAAGAGAAATCGTAGCAGAGCTTGATAAATACATCATCGGTCAGAAGGAGGCAAAGAGGGCGGTTGCCATTGCCCTCAGAAACCGCTGGCGCAGACAGCAGGTGCCGCCTGAACTGAGGGATGAGATTGCGCCAAAAAATATTATTATGATCGGGCCGACCGGCGTGGGCAAGACGGAAATATCCCGAAGGCTTGCCAAACTTTCACAGGCGCCGTTTATAAAAGTTGAGGCGAGCAAATTTACCGAAGTGGGCTATGTGGGCCGGGATGTGGAAAGCATCATCCGTGATTTGACAGACCTTGCCGTTAAAATGGCCAAAGATGAGGAGCGGATAAAGGTTCAGGAAAAGGCATCTGAAATGGCTGAGGAGAGGCTTTTGGACCTGCTTCTGCCGCCGGTAACATCAGTCGGGCCGCAGCAAGATCCGCAAAGGATTATACAGGAAAGGGAGTTGCAGAAAGGCACAAGAGAAAAACTCCGCGCCTTGCTGCGGGAAGGCAAATTGGATGACCGTGTCGTTGAGATAGAGACAATAGAGCAGAAGATGCCTGTTGTAGAGATATTTTCCACAAGCGGCATAGAAGAGATGGATTTGAATATAAAAGATATGTTTGCAAATATGTTTCCTAAAAAGACCAGGAGGCGGAGCGTGAAGATACCTGAGGCCGTGAAGATTTTGAATCAGGAAGAGGCGCAGAGGCTCATTGATATGGATAGGGTGGTAAAGCAGGCCATAGAAAGGGTTGAGCAGTCTGGTATTGTGTTCATAGATGAAATAGACAAGATCGCAGGCAGAGAATCCGGGCATGGCCCGGATGTTTCCAGAGAAGGGGTGCAGAGGGATTTGCTGCCGATTGTTGAGGGTTCAACGGTCAACACAAAATACGGCATGGTAAAGACAGACCATATCCTCTTTATTGCATCCGGCGCATTTCATGTGGCAAAACCGTCTGATCTGATTCCTGAGTTTCAGGGGAGATTTCCTATCCGCGTTGAGCTTAAATCCCTTGGCAAAGACGATTTTATCAGGATTTTGCAGGAGCCTGAAAACGCCCTCACAAAACAATACACCGCGCTTATGGAGACGGAGGGGATAAAGCTCAAATTTACAGAAGATGCGATTGCGGAGATTTCGGAGATGGCGACTGTCGTAAATGACAGGATGGAAAATATCGGGGCGCGGCGTCTGCACACTATCATGGAAAGGATTTTAGATAACATTTCCTTTGATGCGCCGGACATAGTTGCGGCAGAAAAGGAAAAAGAGATTGCAATTGATGCGAAGTATGTGAAAGACAGGCTCTCTGATATTATAAAAGACGAGGATCTGAGCAGGTATATTTTGTAAAATGCAACGATACATCCAAAAAATAGAGACCCTTCTTGAGTCATTGCCGTATATCCGGCAGTTTTATGGCAAGACCATTGTCATAAAATACGGCGGTCATGCAATGGTGGAGGATGGGCTCAAACAGAGCTTTGCCAGGGATATAATACTCATGAAGTATATTGGACTCAATCCTGTGATTGTTCACGGCGGCGGGCCGCAGATTGGCGAGTTTTTGAAAAAAATCGGCAAAGAGTCCCGGTTTGTAAAAGGGATACGTGTTACTGATGAAGAGACCATGGATGTGGTGGAGATGGTTCTTGTCGGCAAGGTTAATAAAGAGATAGTGGGGCTTATCAATCATTTCGGCGGAAAGGCGGTGGGGCTCAGCGGCAAGGACGGCGGGCTCATCACGGCAAAGAAGCTGAAGACAAAAGGTGAAGATATGGGCATGGTAGGCGAGGTTCTGTCTGTTAATCCCAAAGTCATAGAAACACTTGACCGCGATAAGTTTATCCCTGTCATAGCCCCTGTCGGTGTTGGAAAAGACGGCAGGACATATAACATAAATGCGGACAATGCGGCCGGAAAGATAGCTGCTGCGCTGAAGGCGGAGAAACTGATACTTCTGACGGATGTGCAGGGAGTTTTTGATAAAAATAAAAAACTTATATCAGCGCTCAGTATGCAAGAGGCAAAGAAGATTATTAAGAATGAAATTGCAACCGGCGGCATGATCCCAAAGTTGGAATGCTGTATGGATGCTATAAATGGCGGAGTGGCAAAGGCGCATATTATAGACGGCCGGGTTGCACATGCGGTTTTGCTGGAGGTGTTTACGGACGCAGGGATCGGGACGGAGGTTTATGCTGGGGGCAGGAAGTAAGAAGTAAGCAGGAGAAAGATATGGCATGTACTGCTGAAAAAATATGGACTATAAGAGAAGTTCTTTCATGGGCAGAGAATTATCTTGCAGGCTACGATGTTCCTGACGCTAAGACAGAGGCAGAGTATCTTCTTAGTCATCTCCTAAATTGCAAAAGGTCAGGGCTTTATCTGAATCATGACAAGTTTCTTACAATTGATGAGTTTCAGAGATTAGTAGACTGGTTAAACAGGCGCGCTTCAAGAGAACCATCCCAATATATCATCGGCGAGCAGGAGTTTTGGGGGCTTCCATTCAAGGTTAATAGGGATGTTTTGATACCACGTCCTGAGACAGAATTGATAGTGGAAGAAGCAGTGAGGACAGTGAACAGTGAACAGTGGGCAGTGGCCAGTAAAAATATTAGAGACAACTCATCGCTGACCACTGACCACTCACCACTGATATTAGACCTCTGCACCGGCAGCGGCTGTATAGGTGTTTCCCTTGCAAAGGAGATTTCGGGTTGCAAAGTATATGCGATTGATATATCGGAAAGGGCTCTGGACGTGGCAATGGAGAATGCTGAAAGATATGATGTTGCCGGCAGAATAACCTTTTTACAAGGTGACATGTTTGAACCGTTGAACGGCCTGAATATAAAAGCCGATATAATTGTTTCCAATCCGCCGTATATTTCAAAAAAGATGATGGCTGGTCTTGAGCCGGAGGTAAAAGATTATGAACCAGTAGCAGCCCTTTACGGCGGAGATGATGGCCTTGATTTCTACCGTAGGATTATATCCGAGTCGCCGCCATATCTTGCAAAAGGCGGTTATCTCATGCTTGAAATGGGATACGGCCAGAAAAGCGATATAGAAAATATAATGGCCGAATGCGGGGTTTTTCATAATATAGATATAAAAAAGGATTTTTCAGGCATAGACAGGGTTATTAAGGCACGGAGAAAGGGTTAAATCAATGAATAGAGAAGAAGCAATTTCAACTTTAAAAGCCTACTTTCAGGATAAGGCTGATGCCTACGATATTGATGCGGCATTTTTATACGGCTCATGGGCGTGCGGATATCCAAAGATAGAATCTGATGTTGATGTGGCAGTTTTGTTTAATCATGAAATGAGCGAAGAAAAGATATTTAGCTCAATGAACACTATATCCTTGGAGCTTACAGATATCCTGAAGCGAGAGGTAAATGTCCTTTATATTGATAAAGATTTATCCAGACCAATGCTTCACTACAATGCTATTGTCAAAGGGATGCCTGTCTTTATGAGGGATTTTACGAGATATGTTGATTTGAGATTAAAGGCAATATCGCAGATGGAAGACTTTAACGTATTTGGCACAAAATGGCAATCTGATGTTGTAAGGAAAAGGCTGGAGGGATTAGACCGTGCCAGAGTTTAGATATGCAAAAGGGAGAATAATGGAATCTCTTGCCTTTATAACAAAGGAGATGGATGAATTTGAGTCTGAATATAAACTTAAAACATGGGAAGAATATTCTTCTGACAATAAACTTCAAAAACTTATAGACAGAACCATAGAAAATATTTTGACTGCTGTTATTGAAGTATGCGGTGTTGTATTGACAGAGAATAATATAGAGGCAGAGAGTTATCCTGATGTAATGAAAAAGCTCGGCGGCTTTTTCGGTTTTAGCAAAAAGGAGATAGAGACTTTGGCAAATTTTGCTATTCAACGAAACAGGCTCGCCCACAGATATCTTAATTTTAGATGGCAGGTGGCAAGATTTTATATGGAGAACAAAGATATTCTGAAGAAATTGATAAACTCTATTTATGACTATGAAAAATCAAGGGAGTAGACAGGGTAATAAAGGCACAGAGAAAAGGCTGAGCAATAATTCCTTCTTGTATTTAACTCAAGTCCCGCGTTTACATTAAAGCTAAAATAAATCTGCACATTTTCCCGCAACTCTTTTGCCGCTGTCCTTGCCATGAATATGGATTATTTCTTTACTCACAGGAGACAAGGAATTTAAGAAGCTGAGGGATAAGGTTGAATGGATGTGAGAACAAGAAATGTGGGAAGCGTCCCGAAGCCAGTCCGCAAGCTGGAAAGTTCACGCAATGTGGATTCAATCAACTCAAGCTCTATGCTGATTTCTTCCCGGAGTGTACTATCCTTCATATCAGGGTCTTGCCCTTAGCCTCAATGAGTCTTGTAAAACGGTTTGGCGGGTTTAAGGGTATCACATCCAAAGGCACACCTGTTTCATCTTCGAGCCTTGCCGCCATTTCATATAATTTCCATCCCGGAACACCGTCGCAAGCAAGGTCAATATCCCGTGCATCTTCAGGTTTTTCCGATGCGCTGCCAAAAAGAATTAAACGTGTAGCCCCATACATTTTTGCGAGAGTTATAATTTTTTCAATCAGCGCCTGATTAACATACATACCCTACCCTCCTGTTTTCTATCTTACTTCTATCAATATTCAATGTCAAATTACCTTTTTATTTTATTTTTCTTTTGAATTTTAAGTTTTGATTTGGTATCTTTATACACTTTCAATAGTGAGGATAGTTGTGAATACACAGGAAATCATAAACCTAACCGGCAAATACATTACAAATACCTACAATCGTTTCCCCATTGCTATTACAAAAGGCAAGGGATGCAGGGTTTGGGATGCGGACGGCAGGGAATATCTGGACTTTGTGGCAGGCCTTGCCGTGTGCAACCTTGGACACTGCCATCCAAAGGTTGTAAAGGCGATTCAGGAGCAGGCAGAGAGGCTCATCCATATATCTAATCTTTATTATATTGAGCCGCAGGCAAGGCTTGCTGAACTCCTTTGCAAGAACTCATTTGCCCAAAAGGCATTTTTCTGCAATTCCGGGGCAGAGGCGAATGAGGCTGCGATAAAGCTTACAAGGAAATATTTTAAGGATAAGGGTGAAAATAGATTTCAGATAATTACAATGGAACAATCTTTTCATGGAAGGACAATGGCAACGCTTGCGGCAACAGGCCAGAAGAAATTTCAGCAAGGATTTGAGCCATTGCTTGAGAAATTCGTCTATGTGCCTTTTGATAATATTGGCGCAGTGGCAGATGCCGTAACCTCGCAGACTGCCGCTGTGATGGTTGAACCGATTCAGGGCGAGGGCGGGGTAAATATTCCGTCGGATAATTATCTGAAAAAGTTAAAGGCGCTCTGCAAAGAAAAAGACCTGCTCCTCATATTTGACGAGGTTCAGGTAGGCATGGGCAGGACAGGAAAGTTATTTGCTTATGAGCATTATGACGTAACCCCCGACATTATGACGCTTGCAAAGGGTTTGGCGGGTGGCGCTGCAATAGGCTGTATGCTGACAACAGATGAGGTTGCAAAGGGTTTTGTCCCGGGAACCCATGCATCCACCTTTGGCGGAAATCCGCTTGCATCAGCAGCAGGCATAGCAGCGCTAAAGGCAGTATTGGAAGAGGGTATGTTGGAAAACTGCCGGAAGGTTGGAAAATATCTCCTTGAAAAATTAAATAAACTAAAGGCAGAATATTCTTTCATCAAAGAGGTGCGGGGAAAGGGTTTGATCATTGGCATGGAATTGACAATCCCCGGGGCAGATATTGTAAAGGCCTGCATGGAAAAAGGACTTTTAATAAACTGCACTTCCGATAAAATACTGCGCTTTATCCCTCCGCTTGTGGTTACAGAGAATGAGGTTGATGAGATGCTCATGATACTGGAACAGGTATTAAAAGGGGTAAAAATATGAAGGCAGGGGGCATGGATAAAAAAAATCTTCTGACCATCTTTGACTTAACTAAGGAAGAGATAGCCGCCGTCTTTGAGAAGGCCGCTATTTTAAAGGGCAGACAGAAGAGAGGCATTCCGTATCAGCCTTTAACAGGCAAGACACTGGGTCTTATCTTTGAGAAGGCATCAACAAGGACACGGGTTTCATTTGAGGCTGCGATGTATCAGATGGGAGGCCACGCGATATTTATCAGCCACAGGGACTCTCAGATAGGAAGGGGCGAACCGATAAAGGATTCAGCGAGGGTGTTATCAAGGTATGTAGACGGCATTGTTATCAGAACATTTGGCCATAACATAGTGGAGGAGTTTGCGAGATATTCTACTGTTCCAATTATAAATGGCCTAACAGATTTGCATCATCCATGTCAGGTCTTGACAGATGTCTTTACTATCATTGAGAAGAAAGGCAGCTACAAAGGGCTTAAGGTTGCATGGATAGGCGACGGCAATAATATGGCAAACTCATGGATTGAGGCGGCGTCAAGGCTTGGTTTTGACCTCTGGCTTGCCTGCCCTGACGGCTATCGGCCTGATAAAGGAGTTATGGAAAGGGCGAAAAAACTTGCCCCCGAATGTTTTAATCGGGGGGAGGCTGCATCAAGGATAGAGATAGTGCGGGACCCGAAAGAGGCCGCAAAGGATGCGGATGTCCTGAATACAGATGTGTGGGCAAGTATGGGACAGGAAGGAGAGGCGGAAAAGCGGAAAAAGGCATTTCAGGGGTATCGGATAGATTCGGGTTTGTTAAAACTTGCAAAAAAAGACGCCATTGTTATGCACTGTCTCCCTGCGCACAGGGAAGAGGAAATAACCGAAGAGGTTATGGAAGGCCCGAATTCCGTAGTCTTTGATCAGGCAGAAAACAGGTTGCATGTGCAGAAGGTGATACTGGAAAAACTGTTAACAAGAGGGGGGGATTTTCATGGGCAGTGTTAAAAAGGTTGTTTTGGCCTATTCAGGCGGGCTTGACACATCGGTTATAATCAAATGGCTTATAGAAAATTATAACTACGAGGTTATTGCCTTTGCCGCTGACCTGGGGCAGGGAGAGGAGTTGACGCCGCTTAAGAAAAAGGCCATAGCCACAGGCGCAAAGAAGATTTATATAAAAGACCTGAAAGAGGAGTTTGTAAGGGACTTTATCTTTCCTATGCTCCGTGCCGGGGCTGTTTATGAAGGCAGATACTTGCTTGGCACATCCATAGCGAGGCCGCTCATTGCAAAGGCGCAGATGGAGGTTGCTAAAAAGGAAGGGGCTTTCGCAGTATCTCACGGCGCAACAGGAAAGGGTAATGACCAGGTGAGATTTGAACTTACATATTATGCATTTGACCCGCACATAAAGGTTATAGCGCCGTGGCGCGAATGGGATATGAAATCAAGGACAGACTTGATAGATTACGCAGAGAGGCACGGCATCCCTGTTACTGCAACAAAGGCAAAGCCGTACAGCTCGGACAGAAACCTGTTTCATATAAGTTTTGAAGGCGGCATACTTGAAGATCCGTGGGCTGAGCCGCCTGAGGATATGTTTGTATTGAGCGTGTCGCCTATGAAGGCGCCGGATAAGCAGACATATATTGAGATAGATTTCAAGGACGGAGATCCCGTTGCAGTGGACGGCAAAAAAATTGCGCCTGCAAGGCTTCTTGCAGAGTTGAATAAGCTTGGCGGGAAGAACGGCATAGGGAGAGTAGATGTGGTGGAGAACCGCTATGTGGGCATGAAGAGCAGAGGCGTGTATGAAACGCCGGGCGGCACAATACTCCATGCGGCGCGAAGGGCTGTAGAATCTATTACAATGGACAGAGAGGTAATGCGCCTCAGGGACAGCCTCATAACGCGATACTCAGAACTGGTTTATTACGGATACTGGTATTCACCTGAAAGGGAGATGCTTCAAAAGATGATAGATGAGGCTGCAAAAGGGGTGACGGGAACTGCAAGGATAAAACTCTATAAGGGTAACTGTGATGTTGTCGGCAGGAAATCAAACCGATCCCTTTATCATCCTGATTTTGCAACATTTGAAGAGGATGTTATCTATGACCAGAAGGATGCAGAGGGTTTTATAAAATTGAATGCGCTGAGGCTTAAGATAAGGGCAATGGTTGAAAGGAGTTCACGCTGAAAAATGCCCAAAAGGAGATGAGCATTGAAACTTGCAAGATTTTTGAAGGATGGTTTAATAAGATGCGGTATTGTTGAAGGGGAAGATGTTGTTGAGATAGAAGGGGGTATTTTTGGCAACTTTAAAAAAACTTCTGTCAGCCACAAACTCAACTCGATAAAACTCCTTGCGCCGTGCGAACCTTCAAAGATTGTTGCAATCGGGTTAAATTACAAGGCCCATGCAGTGGAGTTTAACAAACCGCTGCCGGAAGAGCCCATGATGTTCATGAAACCCTCTACTGCTGTGATAGGGCCGGGCGATGAAATCATCTATCCACACCACATGTCAAGGCAGGTGGATTATGAAGGCGAACTGGCTATTGTCATCGGCAAAAAAGCTCACATGATAAGTAAGGAGGACGCAAGGGCCTATATACTGGGCTATACCTGCATAAACGATGTAACAGCGCGGGATTTGCAGGGCAAGGATATCCAGTACATAAGGGCAAAGGGATTTGACACATTTGCGCCTATCGGACCGTGGATAGAAACTGATTTAAATCCGGAGAATATCCGCATAGAGACATATCTTAACGAAGAAAAGAGGCAGGATACATTTACCCATGATATGATATTTGATGTTTATCATTTATTATCTTTTGTGTCGCATGTAATGACCCTTCTCCCTGGCGATGTTGTTGCTACAGGCACGCCTTCAGGCATAGGAAAGATGAAACCGGGGGATAAGGTTGAGGTCAGGATAGAGGGGATAGGAAGTCTGATAAATACAGTAAGGTAGTAATGAGCAATAATAATTGGAGGTGTTTAAGTGTCTGAGAATTACATCCAGGATATTTTCGCTGATAGGATAGGCAGTTCCGCTTTTGGCAAGGAAACAAAGATCTATAAATTTGAAAAAATAAAGAGGGCAAAGGCAGCGGCCAGAAAGACTCAACCGAATGTGGAGCTTCTTGACTTTGGCGTTGGAGAGCCTGATGAGATGGCATTTCCGATGGTTGTAGAGGCGTTAAAGATTGAATGCGCCAAGTCTGAAAACAGGGGGTATGCAGATAACGGAATTCAGGAACTGAAAGACGCTGCCGTAAAATACATGGAAAGGGTATATGGCGTAAAGGGGATAGACCCTGTTAAGGAGGTTCTTCACTCCATCGGCTCAAAGTCTGCCCTTGCAATGCTCCCGTCGGCATTTATAAATCCCGGAGATGCGGCATTGGTTACTGTTCCAGGGTATCCTATCCTTGCCACGCATACCCGGTGGTGCGGCGGCAGGGTAGTTCATCTGCCGTTAACAGAGGAGAATAATTTTTTACCCGACCTTGATGCTGTAAATAAAGATGATCTGAAAAAGGCAAAACTCCTTTACATAAATTATCCCAATAATCCGACAGGCGCAACAGCAACAGTTGATTTTTTTAGAAATTGCGTAGAGTTTGCCCATAAAAACAATATTGTTGTTGTGCATGATGCTGCATACGCCGCCATCAGCTTTAACGGCAAGCCATTATCTTTTTTGTCAGTTGACGGCGCAAAAGATGTTGGCATAGAATTGCATTCATTTTCAAAGGCATTCAATATGACAGGGTGGAGGATTGCATTCGTTGTCGGCAATGAAAAAATAATCAGCGCCTTTGGCCATGTGAAGGATAATTATGACTCAGGCCAGTTTATTGCAATACAGAAGGCAGGGGTGTATGCCCTGGAACACCCGGAGATGACTGAAAAAAATTCCGCGAAATATAAGAGAAGACTTGAGATGATGGTGGAGGCCCTCAAATCAGCGGGCTTTTCTGCAAAAATGCCGCAAGGCGCATTCTATCTGTATGTCGGGGCGCCAAAAGGCATTAAGAGCGGCGCAAAGTTCAATACAGCCGAGGATGTATCTGAATACCTTATTACAGAAAAACTCATATCAACTGTCCCGTGGGATGATGTCGGGCATTACTTAAGATTTTCAGCCACCTTTGCCGCAAAGAATGAGGAGGATGAGAGAAGGGTTGTTGCAGAGATGAAGAAGAGGCTGGGGGAACTGGAGTTGGTGTTTTAAATAGTAGGGGCGCACGGCCGTGCGCCCCTACAAACTATATGTCTCATACTGCCTTTATCAGCATAGGTTCGAATATCGGCGACAGGCTTGAGAACTGTAAAAAGGCAATAAAAAGTCTTTCGGATAATGAAAATATCAGGCTGATTAAGATGTCTTCTTTTTATGAGACAGAGCCATGGGGCGAGATAGAGCAGGACTGGTTTATAAATTGCGTGGTTAAGATTGAAACGGCTCTTGATGCAAAGGCATTATTCGCCCTGCTTCAAGATATAGAAAAGGGGCTTGGAAGAAACAGGATAAAAAAGGGCGGGCCAAGGGTTATCGACCTGGATATTCTTTTCTTTAACAGGGATGTAACAGAGATAAAAGAAATCATTATCCCGCACCCGCTGCTTCATAAGAGAAGGTTTGTTCTGACTCCGGCAAGCGAGATAGCCCCGGATTTTATTCATCCTGTTTTAAAGAAAAGAGTGGCTGATTTGTTGAGAGGGTTAGATGATAATAAGAAAGTTATTCGCCTGAATATATGAGAATCCTGATATACATCATACTGATTTTTTTGCTGTACAGGATTATCATGGCGTTTTTATATCCTAAGAAAGCCCCTATGCAGCAGAAAGGTAAGCCTGTGCCGCAGGGCGACGAGATGGTACTTGACCCTGTCTGTCAAAGCTACTATCCAAAGACTGAAGCCTTGAGAGTGAGAAATGGAAATGAGATAACCTATTTTTGCAGTGAAGAATGCAGGGGAAAGTTTTTGGAAAAAATATAAATGCAGATTACACCGATTAAAAGGCAGATTGCACAGATTTAAAATACTAATCAGTGTAATCGTTTTAAAAAATCTGCGTAATCACTTATAAAAGGAGGATTTTAAAATGGACTGGGGAATGAAGAACCGTTTGTCACAGATAATAAAGCCTGACGGAAAGTGCTTGTTTATGCCTATTGACCATGGATATTTTCTGGGGCCGACATCAAAATTGGAAAAACCGGGGGAGACCATTAAACCTCTTCTTCCTTACAGCGACGCCCTGTTTGTTACAAGGGGGGTGCTGCGCTCATGTGTGCCGCCTGAAAATAGTGTGCCGATTATCCTGAGGGTATCAGGAGGCACAAGCATTGTAGGAAAAGATTTGGCAAATGAATGTCTTACTACATCCATAAAAGAGGCGATAAGGCTCAATGTCTCTGCTGTAGGACTGTCGGTTTTTATAGGCAGCGATTATGAGCGCCAGACGCTGCAAAATCTTGCAGAGCTTGTGAATGAAGCCGAAGGATATGGCATTCCGGTAATGGCGGTTACTGCGGTTGGCAAGGAACTGCAAAAGAGGGATGCCCGTTATCTTTCCCTGTGCTGCCGCATTGCAGCTGAGCTTGGCGCAAAGGTTGTAAAAACATACTGGTGCGAAAACTTTGACAAGGTAGTGGATAGCTGTCCTGTCCCTGTTGTCATAGCAGGAGGGCCAAAGACAGAGACGGATTTTGAGGTATTGGAATTTGTCCATGACGGCATGAATAGAGGCGCTATAGGCGTCAATCTTGGAAGGAATATCTGGCAGAATCCGCATCCTGTTCCAATGATAAAGGCAATCCGCGCCATCATCCACGAAAACGCAACAGCAAAAGAGGCAAATAAAATATATGAAAGCGGGAAGAAAAATAAATAGAACAAAACTATTATGAGGAAAATAAAGATCGGCAACATAACTATCGGCGGCAATGCCCCTTTTGTCTTGATAGCAGGGCCATGCGTCATAGAAGATAAAAAAACAACCCTTGCAATTGCAGGAAGGCTAATGGGCATTGCCGGAAGGCTCAAGATACCCTTTATATTCAAGGCGTCTTATGACAAGGCAAACAGGACATCTGTCAAATCATACAGAGGACCGGGGCTTGAAAAAGGGCTTGAGATATTGGCAGAGGTAAAAAAGAGATTTAATCTGCCGGTTCTTACAGATGTCCATTGCAAAGAGGATGTAAAAGATGTTGCTGGGGTGGCGGATATTATCCAGATACCCGCATTTCTTTGCAGACAGACAGATTTGATATTGGATGCAGCAGGGACGGGCAGGGTTATAAATATCAAAAAAGGACAGTTTCTCGCGCCGTGGGATATAAGGCAGGTAATTGATAAGGCTGTCTCCACCGGAAATAAAAACATAATCATTACTGAAAGAGGCGCATCATTTGGTTACAACAACCTTGTTGTTGATTTCAGGGCAATCCCTCTGATTAGAGAAATGGGGTATCCTGTGATATTTGACGCAACTCACAGCGTCCAGATTCCCGGCGGTCTTGGCAGCGCATCAGGCGGAGAGAGGGATATGGTGGAATACCTTGCAAGGGCTGCTGTTGCAGTAGCCGTTGACGGCATATTCATGGAGGTTCATCCTGACCCTGAAAAAGCGCTCTGCGACGGCCCGAATTCAGTGAGCCTGAATAATCTTCCTGCATTGTTGAAACAGTTGCAGGAGTTGGATAGGGTGGTGAAAAAAAACAGAGGGAGGTTGTAATATGCACACGGCAAGTCATAACGAATTAAAGATCGTCATCAAGGAATCCGTGAAGGAGGCATTGGAAGAGGAGTTAATAAAAATGCGGCTTATGTTTTTCCCGGATATCGCTGATAGAGAGATGCGGGATATTGTCAGCCGATATAAAGGGCCTGAAAAAAAATCAGTATATGCAGAGAAGATAGAACTATGAGCTGGAATGTAGAATATTCAAAAAGGGCGAATAATTTTATAGAAGAACACGGAATGAGAGACAAGGTTAAAGAGTCAATCAAAAATTTTATCCTCAGGATAACAGGTTCAAACATTAATATAGATGTTAAAAAGTTAAATGGAGAGTGGTCCGGCTATTATCGCATCCGAAAAGGCAAGGTCAGGATTATTGTGAAAACTGACATTGAATCCGGAACTATCTTTGTTGATATAGTTGATTTCAGGGGAAATGTTTATAAATAAAAAACCGGCAGCCTTAAACCTATGGACAAAACCATCTCCACCGCAAAACGAGTCTTAAAAACAGAGGCGGATGCCATATTAGGTCTTGCAAGAAGGCTTGATAAAAATTTTTCAAAGGCAATTGACCTTATATTAAATTCCGGAGGCAAGGTCGTCATAACCGGCATGGGCAAGAGCGGGCTTATATGCAAGAAGATTGCCGCCACCTTTGCCTCAACAGGCACCCCTGCATTTTTCCTGCACCCTGCCGAAGGTGTTCACGGCGACCTTGGTATGCTTATGAAAGGAGATGTGGTTATTGCGGTCTCCAACAGCGGCGAGACAGAGGAGATAATAAGGATACTTCCCCTGATAAAAAGGATGGGCGTAAAACTCATTGCAATGACCGGCGATCTGAAATCAAACCTTGCAAAGGCAGGCGATGTTGTTATTGATATAGCCGTAAAAGAAGAGGCGTGTCCTCTTGGTCTTGCGCCTACCGCCTCTACAACCGCCGCTTTGGCTATGGGTGACGCCCTTGCAGTTGCGCTGCTTGAAAAAAAAGGCTTCAAAGAAAGAGATTTTGCGCTGCTCCATCCCGCAGGAAGCCTTGGTAAAAGGCTTTTAAAAATAGATGAACTCATGCATACAGGCAAAGACATCCCGCTTGTCAATATAAATGCGTCAATGAAGGATGCCATATTGGAGATAACTGCAAAAAGGCTCGGCATAACAGCCGTGCTTGATAAGAACAACCGCCTTGTTGGAGTTATAACAGACGGAGATTTGAGAAGGGCGCTGGGGAAAGGCGGAGATATACTTAATAAAGAGATTAAGGATGTAATGACCAAAAATCCAAAAAAGATAGAAAAGGGCGCCTTCACAGAGTCCGCATTGAAGGTGATGGAGGATTATTCAATAACCACCCTGTTTATCTATGAAGGAAGAAAACAGGATGAGGTTGCGGGTGTTATCCATCTGCAGGACCTGCTGAAGGCAGGGGTGGTATAAAAAAACACTTGACAACCTATTTGTTTATGGTATAAAAACTTCATAATTTAAAGATGGCCCTTATTTTGAGAATGATGTTTCGGCGCTTGGACGCGTTGAAACATCAAGAAAATCAAAAGGAGGTGTGAAAGAGAAAGAAAATAAATTGATGCAGGGCAGGGCTTTAGCCCTGCGAAAACTTAAGGCTTTATGAATTCCAAATTACTTCAAAGAAGAAGTAATGAAAAATAAAACAAAGGAGGAAGTAAACATGAAGAAGATTCTAATAGCAGTTTTTGCAGTCCTTGCGCTTGCCGCATGGGTGGTTCCAGCAATGGCAGTAGACACCACATTCTACGGCACATACAGGGTGAGGTTGTTCAACACGAACAACGCATCAGATTACAACGACGACCAGAAAACCAAAACCTATACAGGCGTTGGCTCTGCTACAGCTGATGGAACAGGCCTTACAACTGACAGCAATTCATGGATTGACCAGAGATTCCGCCTCGGTGTTGACAGCAAGGCATCTGACAAGTTGAGGGGCTTTGTGCAGTTGGAGATGGGTGATACCACCGGTCAGAACAGGAGCCATGCGTGGGATGGAGCTATAGCAACCGGCAATTCGACCGATCAAAGAATCTATGTCCGTCAGGCATATATTTCATTTAATGCCGGCCCTGTGAGGGTAAAGGCAGGCCGTTCAGTATTTGGCGATACATTGGATGGCGGCCAGTCATTCAGGGTTTCTGATGACAATCAATATTATGGTATTATGGATGGCGGCCTGATCATTGTTTCCCAGGTTGATGGTTTCATATTTACAACACAGAAGAACCTTGATCCTTTAAATCTTATCTTTGGATATGTAAAGCTCAACGAAGGTAATGCAAACAGCGGCGCCAGAACAATATCTTCTAGTAAAGATGATACCCTTTATATCATACAGGCTGCTCATACGCCATCTGACACTATGAAGGTCGGCGCTTACTTCCTTTATGAGAGCGACACTGACGAAACAACCGGCGGGGCAAGGAAACCGTGGTGGTTTGGCGCTAGTTTGGATGCAAAGTTTGACCCGATTACTTTAAAGATTCATGCCGCGAAACTTGGCGGTAAACACGATGAGGGTTGTGCGCCAGGCTCATGCGGTATTGCCTCTACAGGCGGCGCTGCTGATCTCAAATTCAGCGCATATGCAATTGATGCTGATGTGAGCTCAATGGTCGGCCCTGCAAAGGTTGGTTTTGCCGCAGGTATTGGCAGCGGTGATAAGAGCACAGAGGATACAAAGTCACAGGGTTTTACGGGTGTTGCGCCTTCCTATGGCCAGCAGCTTGGCGCAAGGCCGGCCATATTTTTTGACGCCGGCGAGGTTTCAAACGGCGGCGCAGTTCTGAGCACAGCCAATTCTAACGGCATTAGCAACACTACGCTTACCAATGTTACATTTGCAGAGATTTATGGCTCATTCAAGGCAACAGATGAGCTTAGCCTGAATGCCCTTGTTGCCGGCTTCTGGCATACAGAGGAAAAGAGAACAACCAGTTCAACAAATACTAATACTTGGAACAGCAAGCTCGGCACAGAGGTTGATCTGGTCGCAGTTTACAAACTCTACAAGGAACTTGCGCTCGTTGCGCAGGCAGCATGGTTTATGCCGGGTGAAGGTATCCGCACTTCCAAGAACACGGCAGGCAACAACGCAGCAGGCAGCATCGCAACAGACGACAAAGTGAGCGAGTACTTCGCAAGGATTCAGTACGACTTTTAATGTAGGGCTGTAGGGTGGGCATTGCCCACCATGATTACAAAAAGGGCGGGCTAAAACCCCGCCCTTTTTTTATTATTTGACTTTGATTGCCTGCTATCCTATATTATAGACAAGATAGCATGAGGCACTATAATAAGAAGGAAAAGACAGCCAATCTTTTGTTTAAGGCAATTGAATATGGAGTGATCGCTTTTGGTATAAATGCCTTGTTGCCTAATAGCCCTATAAGTTTTGAAAGGGCTTTATCTGGCTTCATTATCCTGATAATTCTATTTATCATAGCCATAATAATCACTCCAGAAAAGGGGATATAAAACAATGGATACCTTGACATTAGCGCTTCTCACAGTCCTTGTAATGGGAATTGGCGCCGGGATATATTTCTATATATCTGAAAAAGGAACAAGGGCGCATCTGAGGAAATAATATAATCTAATGGATGTTTGTCCCTCTCCCATACACCCTAACCCATGTATTTATGCGAGGGTGGCGGAACTGGCAGACGCGCCAGACTTAGGATCTGGTGGGCAACCATGGGGGTTCGACTCCCCCCTCTCGCACCAAAAATAGAGATGATAATTTTGGCAATAAGAGTTGTCAAATTAAAAGACTGGTTTTGTAATCTGTGTAATCGTATTTTTAAAATCTGTGTAATCAACCGGAGGTTCAATGAAGGTAACAATCGAAGATTTAAGCCCTGTAAAAAAGAAGATAATGGTGGAGCTTCCATCCGAGGATGTTGACAGGGAGTTTGATGCTGCATACAAAGAACTTAATGAGGGCGCTTCAGTCGACGGCTTCAGGAAAGGAAAGGCGCCAAAGACAGTATTGGAAAGCCGTTATAAGGAGAATGTGATTAGAGATGTTAGTAAAAAGCTTATTGAGGGCTCGTATCAAAAGGCTATTGAAGAGAAAAAACTGTCTATAATTTCACAGCCTGAAGTAGATATTATAAGCAGCATAGAAGAAGGACAGCCCTTTTCATACACTATGGATATTGAAGTAAAGCCTCTTGTAAGTGTGGAAGGTTATATAGGCATAAAACTTAAGGGAGAAAAGATAACAATCAGCGATGATGAGATAGAAAAAGGCCTGGAACTGCTAATAGAAAGCAGCGCCTACGTTAAAGAGGTTGAGCGGCCTGCGCAGGATAGGGATTTGGTTATTATGGGTTTTGAGGGGTTTTATTCAGACGGCAAGCCTATTGAGAGCGCGAAGGCATCCGATTATCCTGTGGTAATTGGCACACATGCCCTTTCCCCTGCCATTGAGGACGCATTAAAGGGAATGAAAAAGGGGGATGAAAAAGAGATTAAGATGCCGCTCCCTGAGGGATTTAAACATGAAAAGGTTGCAGGCAAGGAGGTGGTTTTTAAGATAAAGGTTAAGGGGGTAAAGGAGAGGATATTGCCCACTATTGATGATGAATTTGCAAAGGATTTAAAATTTGACAATATTGCCCAATTAAAGGATAAGGTAAAAGAGGGCTTAACGCGTGAGAAAGAGGCTGCAGAAAAGGAAAGACTTAGAAAAGAGGCGATTGATAAGCTTATCGAACAGAGTAAGTTTGACGCCCCTCCTTCGCTTGTGGCGAATTATTTGCAGTTATTTGTCTCAAGGGAGATGGAGAGGATAGGAAAAGGAAATTTAAGTCCGGAGGAGCTTGCAGAGATGGAGACGAACCCTGAAAGACTAAAAGAGAGGTATGCTATAGTGGCGGATGCAAGGGTCAGGGGAGAGATGATATTGGAGGCAATAGCAAGGCAGGAAAATATAACCGTTTCGGAAAATGAGATAAATTCAAGGATAAAGGCAATGGCCGACCAACGTCATAAAAGTTTTGATGAGTTTAAAAAACAGCTTGAGGAACATAAAGGTGAGGATATGGTGTCAGTAGGAATGCTGGAGGAAAAGGTGTTTGATTTTATTATGGCAAAGGCTGATATAACGGTGGAGACAAAATGACACTTATCCCAATGGTGGTTGAGCAGACAGGCCGCGGAGAGCGGGCGTATGATATCTATTCGAGGCTGTTAAAAGAAAGGATAATATTTCTTGGCACAGCCATTGACGATGATGTGGCCAATCTTGTAATAGCCCAGATGCTTTTTCTTGAATCAGATGACCCTGACAGGGAGATACATCTTTATATAAATTCGCCCGGCGGGATTGTAAGCGCGGGGATGGCGATATATGATACAATGCAGTATGTTAAGCCAACGGTTTCAACAATGTGCATGGGGCAGGCAGCGAGCATGGGCGCCCTTCTTCTATCAGGCGGGGCAAAGGGTAAAAGATACGCCCTTCCTCATTCAAGGATTTTGATTCACCAGCCGCTTGGAGGCGCCCAGGGACAGGCAACCGACATAGGTATTCAGGCAAGGGAGATATTAAGACTCAGGGAAGAGCTGAATGAGATACTCGCAAAGCACACCGGCCAGCCGATTGATAAGATAAGCAAAGATACCGAGAGGGATTTTTTTATGACTGGTGAGCAGGCAAAGGAATATGGTATAATTGACGCGGTAATAGAGAAGCGGGCAGCGCTAAAAACATAGATTCGTGTAGAAAATACAGGTTAAGGCTAATGTTGAGGTTAAGAAACAGGTTGAGGTGTTCCTGTACTTAACTGGAGGCTGTATGGCAGATAAAAAAAGAGGAGATTCGACCCTGATCTGTTCGTTCTGCGGTAAAAGCCAGGCTGAGGTAAAAAAGCTGATCGCCGGCCCGATGGTCTATATATGCGATGGGTGTGTGGAGCTGTGCAATGACATAATCGGCGAGGAATATGACAAGGAAGAAGTCCTGCATGCCAGGGAACTGACGATTCCGAAGCCTGCGGAGATAAGGAAGATATTGGATGAACATGTTGTAGGACAGGATAAGGCAAAGAAGATACTCTCTGTTGCTGTCCATAATCATTATAAAAGGATTGAAAGCAGGGAGAAGAAGTTCAATATGGGCGGCGTTGAACTTCAGAAAAGCAATGTGCTTCTGCTCGGCCCGACCGGCTCAGGCAAGACACTTCTTGCCCAGACCCTTGCAAAGATATTAAATGTCCCGTTTACCATAGCCGACGCCACAACTCTGACAGAGGCGGGTTATGTAGGCGAGGATGTTGAAAATATAATCTTAAGCCTTTTACAGAATTCCAATTATGAAATAGACAAGTGCCAGAAGGGGATTGTCTATATTGATGAGATAGACAAGATATCAAGAAAGTCCGACAATCCGTCTATTACAAGGGATGTCTCAGGCGAAGGGGTTCAGCAGGCGCTTTTAAAGATAATTGAGGGGACTATCGCAAATATCCCCCCAAAGGGCGGCAGGAAGCATCCCCAGCAGGAATTCCTTCAGGTTGATACAACCAATATACTTTTTATATGCGGCGGCGCCTTTACCGGATTGGAAAATATCATTCAGCAGAGGATAGGCAAGAAGACCGTTGGTTTTGGCGCGGATATAAAAAAGAAGGAAGAGCGGCAGGTAAATGAACTCCTCCGCGAGATAGAGCCTCAGGATCTGTTAAAATACGGCCTGATACCTGAATTTGTCGGAAGGCTGCCTGTTGTGGCTGTTTTGGATGAACTGAATGAGCATGCCCTTATTAAAATACTGACAGAGCCGCGCAATGCGCTTGTCAAACAGTATCAGAAGCTTTTCGAACTTGAGAACGTAAAGCTTAATTTTACAGACAGCGCCCTTGCGGCAGTTGCAAGGGAGGCTATGAAAAGGAAAACTGGCGCCAGGGGGCTTCGGGCCATTCTTGAAAACGCCATGCTGGATGTAATGTATGAGATGCCGTCGCAGGCTAATGTAAGGGAATGTCTTGTGAATGAAGATATGATACTTGGCAGGGGAACTCCGATAATGGTTTACGAGAAAAAGGCAGAATCAGCTTAAAGAAAGACAGGTAGAGGTAACCTCAACCTTAACCTGTTTTTAAAGGGGGTGACCAATGTTTTTTAAAGGCAATAAAGATATGGATGAAAAAACAAAAGAGATGTCGGTTCCGCTTATACCTTTGCGGGATATAGTAGTTTTTCCGCATATGGTTGTGCCGCTTTTTGTAGGTAGGGATAAGTCTGTAAAGGCGCTGGAGCTTGCCGTGTCGCAGGATAAAAGCATTCTGCTTGCGGCGCAGAAAAAGGCAAAGACAGACGACCCGGCAGAGGGAGATATTTATAGGATTGGAACCATTGGCAACATACTGCAACTTTTGAGACTGCCTGATGGAAGCGTAAAGGCGCTTGTGGAAGGTGTGAAAAGGGCAAGGATAAAGGAGTTTATTCCTTCAAAGGAATGTTTTATAGTTAAGGTTGATGAAATAGCAGAGGATGTAGATGATACTGTAGAAACAGAGGCGCTTATAAGGAATGTGACAAAGGCCTTTGAGGTATATGTAAAACTCAACAAAAAGATACCACCTGAGATGATTATGTCAGTGTCTTCAATTGATGACCCAGGCAGGCTTGCAGACATCATAGCCAGCCACCTCCTGATAAAACTCCATGATAAACAAGCCCTTCTGGAACTTGCAAACGCCACACACAGGCTTGAAAGGCTCTATGGTTTTATGGAGGGCGAGATAGAGATACTTGAGGCTGAGCATAAGATAAGACAGCGCGTCAAAAAGCAGATGGAGAAGACGCAGAAAGAGTATTATTTAAGCGAGCAGATGAAGGCTATTCAGAAGGAACTTGGCGAGAAAGATGAATTTAAGGGCGAAATTCAGGAGCTGGAAGAGAAGATAAAGAATAAGAAATTCTCCAAGGAGGCCGCAAAAAAGGCCAAGCAGGAATTAAAAAAGCTCAAGTTTATGCCGCCTATGGCTGCCGAGGCCACAGTGGTTAGAAACTATCTGGACTGGTTGTTATCCCTTCCGTGGGCAGAGGTGACAGAAGAGGAAAAGGATATAAATGAAGCGGAGAAGCGCCTTGAAGAAGACCACTATGGCCTGAAACAGGTCAAGGAGAGGATTGTTGAACATCTTGCTGTCCACGGCCTTGTAGAGGAGATGAAAGGGCCGATATTGTGCCTTGTGGGGCCGCCTGGGGTCGGAAAGACCTCATTGGCTAAATCCATTGCGAGGGCGACAAACAGAAAATTTGTCCGCTTATCCCTTGGAGGGGTAAGGGATGAGGCTGAGATAAGGGGCCACCGCCGGACATATATAGGCTCTATGCCAGGCAGGATAATCCAGTCTTTGAAAAAGGCAGGCGCAAATAACCCTGTTTTCTTATTGGACGAGGTTGATAAGATGTCTACAGATTTTCGGGGCGACCCGGCGTCTGCGCTGCTTGAGGTTTTGGACCCCGAACAGAACCATACCTTCAACGACCACTATCTTGACTTAGACTATGACCTTTCAAAGGTAATGTTTATAACCACGGCAAACAGCCTTCAGGGGATTCCGTATCCTTTATTGGACAGGATGGAAATAATAAGGATAGCCGGCTACACAGAGATGGAGAAGGTCCACATTGTCAAAAGATTTCTTATGCCGAAACAATTAAAGGCGCATGGCCTTTCTGACACGAATCTTGAAATCCCCGACGGCGCGGTTATGGCCATTATAAGAAGATATACAAGAGAGGCGGGCGTAAGGAATATGGAGAGGGAGATCGCCTCTATTTGCAGAAAGGCTGCAAAGGAGGTTCTGCAAAAGGGCAAGGATATAAATATAAGGGTATCTGCCAAAGGTCTTGCCAAATATCTTGGTATACCAAAATATAGCTATGGCAGAATGGAAGAAAAGGATGAGACAGGGGTTTCAACCGGCCTGGCATGGACAGAGGCCGGGGGAGAGCTTTTATCAATAGAGGTAACGGTGGTGCCCGGGAAAGGCAAACTCATCATAACAGGGAAACTTGGCGATGTGATGCAGGAGTCTGCCCAGGCAGCCCTGACATATATACGTTCAAGGGCGGATGTTCTTGGCATAGAAAAGGATTTCTACCAGAAGGTTGATATACACATACATGTGCCCGAAGGCGCGATACCGAAAGACGGGCCGTCCGCCGGCATTGCAATGGCCACAGCGATTGCCTCCGCCCTTATGAAGGTTCCTGTAAAAAAGGATATTGCCATGACAGGCGAGATTACGCTTCGCGGAAAGGTTCTGCCTATCGGCGGTTTGAAGGAAAAGATACTTGCCGCGCATAGGGGTTTGATACCAAAGGTCCTTGTGCCAAAGGAAAACGAAAAAGACATAAAAGATATCCCTCCGGCTATTTTGAAAAAAGTGGAAATTATGTTTGTAGAGCATATGGATGATGTGTTAAAGGCCGCGCTGGTTCTGGAAAGGCCGGACGAGATATTTAAAAAGGCTCAGGAAAAGGATATATATCAAAAAGAAGGTATCTCTGGCACACCAACGCAAAATGAGGGGGTTATCACCCACTAAGCGCCCAATTAATCCTGTAGAGACGCATTGCAATGCGTCTCTACCTGCCTACATGCAAAAACCCAGAAATCCCATCCCGACAGTGGA
>JBBTFC010000081.1:0-4615 GCA_038042015.1 Deltaproteobacteria bacterium | reverse complement strand
CGCCTTTTGGCTGGGCAATTCCGGGCGGCTTTGTGGATTACGGGGAGACACTTGAAGAGGCGGCAAAAAGAGAGGCATTGGAAGAAACCTCTCTGAATGTAAAGTTGAAGTGTCAGCTCCATTCCTATTCGGACCCAAAAAGGGATAACAGATTTCATACCGTCTCTACTGTTTTTGTTGCAGAGGCGGATGGAACTCCAACAGCAGGGGATGATGCAAAGGGTATCGGCGTTTTCACAGAGGATAATCTGCCGGAGCCTCTGGCATTTGACCATAAGATGATATTGGAATATTATTTCAGATGGAAAAGGGAGGGGTTCAAAGTATTTGAGATTGAAGGATTCAAATTGTAGATTTTAAATTAAAAATAAGCTATGCCGCTTTCAAACGACGATAAATTGCTCCTCTTAAATATAGCAAGAGAGACGATTGAATCCTATATCAAGGCAAGAAATATCCCATGTTTTGATGTGCAGGGTCCGGCATTGCTGGAAAGCCGCGGGGTTTTTGTCTGTGTTAAGGAATCGGGGGAACTCCGGGGATGTATCGGCGTATTCACATCAGACAAGCCTCTCTATCTAACGGTAGTAGATATGGCTGTTTGCGCCTCTACTCAGGACCCCAGATTTTCACCGCTAATACCTTCTAAACTTTCAAAAATATCCATTGAACTTTCATGCCTTACGCCGCTGAAAAAGATAAAAGATGTATCCGAGATACAAGTCGGGAGGCACGGCCTTTATATTGTCAAAGGCCCATGCAGGGGCGTCCTTCTCCCTCAGGTTGCAACAGAATGCGGATGGGACCGCGATACCTTTTTAGAACACACCTGCCTTAAGGCAGGCCTTCAACCCGGCTGCTGGAAAGAGAGCAGCGCGGATATATATACATTTGAGGCAGAGGTGTTTGGGGAAGGAATGAAAACTGAACACTGTCTTTGATGGCGGAGAAGGGGGGATTCGAACCCCCGGTAGAGTTTTACCCCTACAACTGATTAGCAGTCAGCTGCCTTCAGCCGCTCGGCCACCTCTCCATGCACTCCTTACAGCCTAAATACACATCAGCTTTTAATTTCTAACATTTTTTTTTATTAAAGTCAAAATTTAAATTTTTTCCTTCACATTTTTCCTTTTCTCTTGATTAAGAGAGGGATATGGGATAGAATTTAAATTTACTATTCCATGTGGTCTTGCCGCAGGGTGGTTCATTAGAGGAGTTTTTTTATGAAGAAGATATTTACCCCCGCACCAAATTTTTTGGTGTGGGGGTTTACAGCAGGGGTATTCTTAAGAGATGACGAGGATTAGGACATTCCTTTTTTCTTTAAAGGGTAAGGCAATTATAACCGGCACCTTTTTTATAATTATTTTTATGGGGGTTGCTGTCTATATCATCCTTTCGACCGAATGGTCCTATTATTTCAAGGATAGGGAGGATCTGGCAAGAGTTCTGGCGGAAACAGCAGGGATAAATTTTACCAATGCCATCCTCGGAACAGGGAACATTGACTATTATATTGCAGACCTTTTAAACAAAGAAAACAATATCCTTACAATCAGCATCTTTGATAATAGTGGAATGATCATGGCGCACAGCAATCTTTTTGAGCACAATAAGTTTTATAAAGATGCAAAAGAGGTCATTGCGCATCAATCTACCTTTGTGAGGGAGATTAAGGATAAGGAGAGAGGACCTGTTTTGGAAGCCATAACACCGCTGATGGCCGGCGAAAGAAGGCTCGCCACATTAAGGATAGAGTTTTCCATGAAGGATTTATATGATAGACTAACTCTCCGCGCTGAGAGGATGTTCCTCCGGACCATCATTGCCATTTCAGGTTCAATCTTTCTGATGTACCTTGGAATTAACGCTATATTAAAACCTATAAGAAGGCTTTCAAAGGCAATGGACAGCATCGACTATGGAAGGTATGAAACCAGCTCTGATATTCCGAGAAATGATGAAATAGGGGTTATCGAGCGGAGCTTTTCTTCAATGATAAAAAGGTTAAAGGAAGCGGATATAAAGTGGGAAAATACCTTTAACTCTATAACAGATCCTATCTCCATCCATTACCTGGATTATAGGCTCGCCAAGGTCAACAGCGCCCTTACCCTAAGGTGCCATACGACCCCTGAAGACTTGGTGGGAAGATACTGCTGGGAAGTGTACCATAACTCTAATCATAAATGCCCTGAATGTCCTCATGAAAGGACATTAAAAACAGGTAAGCCGTCGATAAGTGAGAAGGAATATCACCCATTAGGGGGGACATTCCTCTCATCTACCTTTCCCTACTTCAATGAAGATGGCAAAATGATAGGGACCATCCATATTGCTAAAGAAATAACCTTTGAGAAGAAGCTGCAAGAGAAGCTCATCCACTCTGAGAAGATGGCTGCCATGGGACAGATAGCAGCAGGTATTGCCCATGAGATAAATAACCCATTAAACTCTATCACGGGTTATGCATCCTACCTTCTGGAGCAGCGGGATGAGACCCCGGGAAAAGAGGAATTAGATAAAATCCTCAAGGCAGCCGTGAGATGCAAGGAAAGCGTCAGGAAATTTTTAAACCTTGCAAGGGATATCCCTAAAAAGATAGAGTCTATAGATATAAAAGAGGTGATAGAAAACGTCCTTTCCATGTGCCACCATAACATTTTCTCTCAAAAGATTAAGGTGATAAAAGGGATAATAGAACCAGATTTATGGGTAAAGGCCGATAAAATACAGATAGAAGAGGCCTTTATAAACATAGTGCTTAATGCCTGCCAGGCTATGAAGGATGGAGGCGAGCTTACTATAAAGGCATACGAAGAAGGAGGCTCTGTAAAGGTCGAGATCGCTGATACCGGTCCTGGAATCCCAGAGGAGGATATAGATAAGATATTTGACCCCTTCTTTACTACTAAAGAGCCGGGGCAGGGAACCGGTCTGGGTCTGGCAGTAAGCCGGACCATTATAAAAAATAACGGCGGAGCCATTTATTGTCATAGCGTATTAGGGGAAGGCGCCGCCTTTATCATTACATTACCGGGGGATAAATATGCCTTATAAAATTCTTATAGCCGATGACGAACCTGATACATTAGACCTCTGCTCTAAAGTTTTAAAGAATGAAGGGTATGAGGTCTTTACAGCAAAGGATGGTCTGGAGGCTCTTAATATGATTAGAGAAAACACCTTTGCCCTGCTCCTTCTTGATATAAATATGCCTGGTAAAAATGGGATGGAGGTTCTGGATGAGGCAACAGCTATTGGCCTGGATACAGTGATGATTACTGCCTATGCCAGCGTGGAAACAGCGGTTGAAGCCATAAAGAAAGGGGCAAGCGACTATCTCGTAAAACCCTTTGAATCAGCCGATATTCGCTCTGTGGTTAAAAAAGTCATTTCCCAGCAGAGGCCATTAAAGACAGAAGCTTACCTGACTGAAGGAACAGCAGGGTATGGGGTCTTTGTGGGTAACACCCCAGCCATGCAGGAGATTTATAGAATGATAGAAACAACAGCAGGCACTGATTGCAACATCCTTATAGAAGGGGAGAGCGGGACAGGCAAGGAACTTGTAGCAAGGACTATCCATCAGAAGAGCACGAGAAAGGACGGTCCTTTTATCCCTATAAACTGCGGCGCCATACCAGAGACCTTGCTGGAGAGCGAGCTCTTTGGCCACACAAAGGGGGCATTTACCGGGGCTGTGGATGCAAAGAAGGGTCTCTTCGAGGCGGCAACGAATGGGACATTATTTTTTGATGAGATAGCCGAGATGTCCCCCCCCCTCCAGGTGAAACTATTAAGGGTGCTTCAGGATAGAGAGATAAGACCTATTGGAGGCACTGAGCTAAAAAAGATCGATGTTCGGATAGTTGCAGCTACAAATAAGGAGTTGTCAAGAGAGGTGGCAGAGGGAAGTTTCAGGGACGACCTATTTTACAGGTTGAGTGTTGTCTCCTTGAGGCTGCCGCCCCTCAGGGAGCGGAAAGATGATATTCCGGCGCTTGTTCAGCATTTTATAAAGAAATATAATAAACTATATTCCAGAGAGGTTAGTGGTATTACCGGGCAGGGGATTAAGTCCTTAATGGAATATTACTGGCACGGTAATGTCCGGGAGCTGGAAAATGTTATCGAAAGGGCTGTTATCCTTGAGAAAGATAAGGTGATAACGCCAAAAAATCTATCAATAGGAACTAAGGGAATAATCAAAGTGGAGGAAGGACATTATAAAAACCTCCACGATCTGGAAAAGGAACATATTGAAACTGTCTTCAAGGCCGTGAAGGGGAACAAGACAAAGGCAGCCGAGATACTCGGTATAGGGAGGAGGACCCTTTATGATAAGATTATTGCCTATGGTATTAAAGAGCAGGAGTGAAAACCTAATCCTTTTTTTACAAATCCTTTCTTAAGCAGAAAATAATACATTACATTATTATATAATCTACGAAACAGTAGGAGAGGCGCCGCTACAACCCTCATATCTATGCGTGTTTTTGAATAAATAAGTCGGTTGAACTGCAATTTTTATACACTTTATATTTAGCTTGGGCAAACATTGCTCATTTTTTGTTACCTTTTAACACACTTAATGTTCAGTATGGGCAAATAT
>JBBTFC010000080.1:2878-8213 GCA_038042015.1 Deltaproteobacteria bacterium | reverse complement strand
CTCTGATTTTAATCTCCTTTTCTGCATGATATTTCTGAATACGCCGATGCCGGAATCATTCACAATAAACGAGAGCATCTTCTTTTGAATAGAAACTTCAACTCCGATACGGACTGAAGTGGAGTGCTCAATGGCATTATTGAGCATTTCTGAAAAGGCGTATGTAAAAATACTTCTCACATTTTCAGGAAGATTCTTTAAGAGCGGGAATGTTTGTTCAATCTGATCAAGTACTTTATGCTCTTCAAGGAAAATGTTTTTAAATGTCTTCTGGTATTGTATGGGGAAAATTTCTTTATGCTTTTGCGCGTATTCCGGCAACACATAAAAAGCATATCGGGTAGCGCCGAGTTTGATAAGTTTCTCCGTCCCGACAAGTTCTTTTATCAGACGATTCAAATACTGCCGAGAAATAGAAAACTGTTTTGATAGATCAGCTGTGCTAATCTTTCCTTTTTGCTTTGCTATTTTCAGTATTTTTTCTTTGGTAATCATATTATAAACCTATTGTCAACCAAAGTATATTCCATTGTAAACCTATTGTCAACCAAAGCTATAATTCCCCCGCGAACGTCTTCTTCAAAACCGATTTTTTCAGTTCATCCATATCGGCCAGTTTTTGTTTATAAATTGCTTTCAGCTTTTTGGTTTCGGTGGAAAAGGAACTGTTAATGCCTTTTTGATATCTTCCCTTGACATTGTTGCAATGTTTCGCAATAATGCAACTATGAAACAGCTTTTTTCTCTCCATGCGGAAGTCTGCAAAACGCTGGCAAATCCCAAAAGGCTGGAGATTATCTATGCCCTTAAAGACGGCGAACTCTCGGTCGGCGAGCTTGTTAAAAGACTCGGTATCCCCAAGGCAAATGTCTCGCAGCACCTTTCCATCCTGAGACAGCGAAGGGTTGTGGCCTCCAGAAGGGAAGGGGTAAATATATACTGCCGTGTATCTAATCCAAAGATAATTAAGGCATGCGGCCTTATGAGAGAGGTGCTTATGGAGCAGCTTATGGAAGGCGGCAGGCTTTTAAAGAAGGTGAAGGGTATGTAATTTTGCGAAATTGTTTCAGCCCCCTGCTTAATGCCTGCAGGGACATGGTTTAGAATTTGTTTAACAATAGGTTATGGATAAAACAATCAGAGATATTCTTCTTAAGGCAAAAAGAATCGCTGTGGTCGGTCTTTCGCCGAAAGAAGACCGTCCAAGCTACAGGGTTGCCGAATATCTCATGGCCAACGGCTACGAAATCATACCGGTCAATCCCAATTGCGCAGAGGTCTTCGGCAAAAAATGTTACCGGAGTCTTACGGATGTGCCGGGAGATGTGGACGTAGTGGACATATTTAGAAAGCCGGAGGAGGTGCCTACTGTTGTTGACGACGCCATAACCATCAGGGCAAGCGTGGTCTGGATGCAGGAAGGGATTATCAATGAGGCGGCTGCAAGAAAGGCACGGGAGGCAGGATTGGATGTGGTCATGGACAGGTGCATGTTGAAAGAACACATGAGGCTTTTAAATGAATAAATTTTTCGAAAATATAGGAAAGTTGTTTCCAAAAAATGGCGCTTTTACAGTCGTAAGCAGGAGAAAATATGGTTAAAAATATTATAAGAGCCATCGTTACCTTTTCCATAGATCATCCTAAAACAGTCATCTCCATTGTTTTAATCCTTACCGCATTCTTTGCCCTCCAGTTTCCAGAGATAAAGATAGATACAGACCCTGAAAATATGCTTGAGGATAATCAGCCTGACCGCATCTTTTATCGCAAGGTGAAAAAGGATTTTGGGATAAATGACTTTATAGTCGTCGGGGTTGTTGATGAAAAGGGGATATACCGCCCTGAGTTGCTGTCAAGGGTTGACAGGGCAATTGCAGGCATACTTAAGATTAAAGGTGTAATAGCAAATGATGTAGTGAGCCTAACTACAACAGACAACATCAAGGCAAGGGAAGGTGTATTGGAAATAAGGCCTGCCCTGCATCAAATACCTCAAAAAAAAGAAGAACTGGATAAACTCCGCCGGGATATTGCCACAAATCCATTCCTTAATGAAAAGATTGTCTCTAAAGATGGGAGAGCCGCAGCTATTTATATACCTATTGAGAAAAAGGATATGAGTTACAGGATTGGCAAAGAGGTAGAGGAGATACTTAAAAGTGAACTTGGAGAATCACAAACCTTTTACATGGCAGGACTCCCGATTGCAGAGGATACATTTGGTTATGAGATGTTTATGCAGATGGCTGTATCAGCGCCTATGGCAGGTCTGGGGATTATGCTCCTCCTTTATATCATGCTCCGCAAACTGGGTTTTGTCTTTATCCCGATGATGGATGCCATGTTCAGTATTATATGGGCAATGGGCGCACTTATAGGTATGGGATTCACAGTCCACATCATGAGTTCCATGATACCAATATTTTTGATGCCGATTGCCATCTTAAACGACACCCATGTCTTAAGCGAATTCGCAGACCGTTATCATGCTGTAAAAGATAAACGCAAGACCCTGCTGGAGGTTATGGAAGGACTTTATATACCATCATTTTATGCCCCTCTTACCACAGCAGTTGGTTTTGCATCCCTTTCCCTTACCCACATCCCGCCTGTAAGGGTATTCGGACTGTTTACAGCATTTGGCATTGTCGCTGCATGGCTATTCTCTGTGACTGTTGTGCCGGCAAGCATCATGCTTATGAATGAGAAGGGCTTCTTAAAGACATTTGCCCATGAGGGCAAACATCCGTGGCAAAAAAGGATATTGAAGGCCATCGGCAATTTTTCATGGAACAGGAATATTCTGGTAGTAATCGGTTTTTCTGTTTTATTTATCATTGGGGTTTATGGGATTTCACTGACTCAGGTCAATGATAACCCTGTGAGATGGTTTAAAGAAAGGCATCCCTTACGACGGGCAGATAAGGTAATGAACCAATTCTTTGGCGGCACATACATGGCTTATCTGGTTGCAGAAGGGGATGCCCCTGAGGCAATCAAAAGCCCTGTTGCAATGCGTTATCTTGATAATCTCCAGGGCTTTCTTGAAAAAGACCCTATTGTTGGAAAAACATCATCTGTAGTTGATATTGTGAAGAGGATAAATTTTGTCCTGCATGATGAAGATAAAGATTACGATGCTGTCCCTGATAATAAGGATGCCATCGGACAGATGCTGTTTCTATTCCAGTCTTCAGGAGACCCGGATGACCTGGATAATTTTCTGGATATAGATGCAAGACAGGCTAATATCTGGATTCAGATGAAAGGGGGGGACAATCAGCAGATGGCAGAGGTGGAGGAAAAGGCAAATGTCTTTATAAAAGATAATCCTCTGCCTCCTGGGATAAAACTTCGCTGGTCAGGGCTGACTTATATAAATAAGGTCTGGCAGATGATAATGGTCAAAGGTATGCTCTTTGCAGTGATAGATAGTTTTATAGTTGTATTCCTTTTGATAGCGCTGCAATTAAGGTCTCCTCTGGCAGGGCTCCTTGCCATGTTTCCTATAACTATATCCATCGTGACATCATATGGACTACTTGGGCTTGCCGGCAAGGACTATGATATGCCGATTGCTGTATGCGCAGTCCTCGCCCTTGGACTCGGTGATGATTTTGCTATCCATTTTTTTCACAGGATTAAACAGTTGTATCTGGCAACAGGAAGCCTTGAGGAATCAAACACCCGTTTCTTTCAGGAGCCGGCCATGGCAGGTTTCAGGATGACTTTGGTTATAGCCGTAGGATTTTCGCCATTACTTCTGTCATCACTTACACCTTATGTTACAGTAGGGCTATTCTTTGCATCCCTTATGATATTTGCTTCAATGGTTACGCTTATCCTCCTACCTGCTGTTACAAGGCTTTCAGGGCATATATACTTAAAGAAAGGGGATTAAGATGAAAAAGATTCTGTTACTACTAATTGGGATGGTCGTATTATCTCAGGATATTGTATATGCCTTAACAGGGGAAGAGGTCATAAAAAAATCTCAATCTGCCTTCTACTATGCCGGCAAGGATTTTAAGGCAAGGGTAGTGATGAGACTCATATCAAAGGAGGGGAAAGAGAGGATACGGGAATTAACCATGTTGAGAAAAAATTATGGTGAATCAGGGGGGGACCAGAAATATTTTATTTACTTTTACCAGCCGCAGGATGTAAGGGATATGACATTCATGGTTTACAAGTATCCTGCAAAAAATGATGACAGGTGGCTTTTTATACCGGCATTAAATATGGTTAGAAGGATTGCTGCGAATGATAAACGGAGCAGTTTTGTTGGTTCGGATTTTACATACGAGGATGTATCAGGCAGAGATATAGAAGATGATAATCACAGCATTATAAAAGAGGAAAGACTCGGGGAAAAGGATGCCTATGTTATAAAGGGTATTCCAAGGGATGAGAAGGGGGCTGACTTTAGTTACAAGCTTTCATGGATAGATAAAGAGAATTTCCTGCCATTAAAAGAAGAGTATTATGATAGACACGGTGAGCTATACAAGGTCTTTACAGCAGATGAGGTAAGGGATATTCAGGGTTTTCCAACAATAACAAAAAGGCAAATGAAGGATGTAAAGACAGGGCACAGGACAGAGGTTGCATATCAAAAAGCCGAATACGATATAAAATTGGATGATGATGTATTCACAGAGAGGTATTTAAAGAAGCCTCTCAAGAAATGGATAGAATGAGTGGTCATACTTTTTATTATATTGATTTTAGCATCAACGCCAACTATTGTGTATGGCGCTGATACCTCAATCCACGGCTTCCTTCAGGGGAATTACACCTACAGCACAATTGAAAATCCTGACGGAGATGATTATAAATGGCTGGAGGAGAGGTTGCAGTTAAAGCTTGACACCTCAAAAGAGCCATTCAGGTTATTCCTGAAAACAGACGCCCTCTATGACCACATTGATGAAAAAGGAGATTTAGAATTAAGAGAGGGTTATGTTGACTATACTGTCCAAAAATGGGATTTAAAAATCGGAAGACAGATAATCACATGGGGAGTTGGAGACCTGCTCTTTATAAATGATGTATTTCCAAAAGACTACGAGGCATTCTTTTCCGGAAGGCCGCTGGAATATCTGAGAAAGGGGATTGATGGAATAAAGTTCGGCGTTTATCCTGATTTTGCATCCTTTGAGATTATTGTCATCCCAGTCTTTGAACCAAACAAATACCCTGATCCAAAAAGATTCTTTATGTTTGACCCAATGCCTTTAGTTACAAACCGTGAAGGAAAAAAACCTTCCGCAAAATTTGAAAATACTGAATTGGCATTAAGGGTTTACAGGGATATAAAAGGTTTTGATGC
>JBBTFC010000080.1:0-2778 GCA_038042015.1 Deltaproteobacteria bacterium | reverse complement strand
CGAATACATGCATGACTATTCTGAATATAAAGAGAATCAGCCTTCAGGGTTTCCATCGGATAGGAGATTCTATCAACTCGCAACTATAAGGCTTACGCAGTTTCTCATGCACCAGACCCTAAAACTCTCCTTCTTTTCTTTCTACTCTATATCAGATGGAGACTACATGCTGAACCCTGAGATTAGATACAGTTTTACAGACAGCATATGGGCTGCAATCGGCGGAAACATTTTTGGGGGCGGTGAAAGATGGAGCCAGTTTGGACAACTTGAGAAAAATGGTAATAGTTATTTGCAGGTAAGGTATGAGTTTTGAGATGACACCAAAAGAATGTGATGCATGGTTAAAAACTGAAAGGGGCAAACACAATGTCACAGATTGATGTCAAACAAATAATTGAGACGCAACGGCAGGATTGGAATCGTGTTGCGCCTGCATGGGAAAAATGGGATCAGCTTCTGGAGCGAAACATGGCATTTGTAAATTATCGGTTGATTGGAGATGCGCGGCTTTGCTTTGGCCATCATGTTCTGGATATTGGCTGCGGAACAGGGTACCCTGCGCTTTTGGCAGCGCAGGCAGTAGGAAGCGCAGGAAGGGTCACGGGGATAGATTTAGCCAAGGAGATGCTGGAGGTTGCAAAACGCAAAGCCCAAACCCTCGGCATTACAAACATCACCTTCCAAACAGCAGATGCGACAACCCTCCCGTTTGAAGCAGATTCCTATGATGCAGTAATCAGCAGATTCTGCCTGATGTTTCTTCCGGATGTTTCTAAAGCAATGAGCGGGATTGCCCGTATTCTCAAACGGGGAGGCTATTTAGCGGCTGCTGTCTGGTCGTCTGCTGATAAAAATCCTTTCCTTAAAATCCCTATGGATGCGCTCAGGAAATTTATTGAGCTTCCTCCGTCTGACCCGGAGCAGCCGGGACTTTTTCGTCTGGCCAAGGCAGGGGAATTATTGGGAATTGCCAAGCAAGCCGGGCTTCAGGGGTTAGCTGATGAGGAAATTTCAGGGGAAACGTCTTTTGAATCTGCGGATGAATATCTTGCAAGCCTTATGGACATGGCCGCTCCGCTCCAAGGGCTTTTTAATAAATTATCCCCGCCGCAGAGGGATGAGGCGCGGATAGAGATTAAGCGCACAGCAGATAAATACAAAAAAGACGATAAAATTTTTCTTCCGATAGCGGTCCGGATAGCAGTTGCAAAAAAGCCATAAAGGCTGGGATGTTGAGAATAGAGGGATGAGGATTATTATGTGGCAAAGGAGGTCATTATGGCAAAAATAATAATCATTGGCGCATCAACAGGCGGACTGCCTGCTGCATACGAAATAAAGGAGATGCTGGGCAACAGGCATGAGGTGATTGTCATCTCTGATACGGAATCCTTCCATTTTGTCCCTTCCAATCCATGGGTTGCGGTGGGCTGGAGAGCAAGAAAGGACACAACCTTTCCTTTAAAGCCTTATCTGGAAAAGAAGGGCATCGGTTTAATTGCAGAGGCAGCACAGAAGATTGACCCGCAACAGAAGCAGGTAACAACTATCAGGGGGACTGTAATTCCATACGATTATCTTGTCATAGCCACAGGGCCGAAACTTGCCTTTGATGAAGTGGAAGGATTAGGGCCAGAAAGGAATACCGTATCCGTTTGCACCATAGACCATGCAGAAAAGGCATACGAGGCATATCAGAGATTTGTTAAAGAGCCGGGGCCAATTGTTGTGGGCGCTGTGCAGGGGGCATCGTGCTTCGGTCCTGCGTATGAGGTTGCCTTTATCTTAGATACTGACCTGCGGAGAAGAAAAATCCGTAAAAAGGTTCCCATAACCTTTGTGACATCCGAACCGTATATCGGCCATCTTGGTTTAGGCGGTGTGGGTGATTCAAAGGGACTGCTGGAGCATGAATTCCGCGAGAGGCATATAAACTGGCATACCAATGCAAAGGTAAAAAGAATTGAGCAGGGGAAGATGGTGGTTGAGATCATGAACGAAGGAGAGAAGGATATCCCCTTCAAATATTGCATGATGATACCGGCTTTCAAAGGCGTGGATGCTGTGAGCAGTGTTGAAGGGCTTTGCAATCCAAGAGGCTTTATCATTGTTGACGCCTATCAGCGGTCTCCTAAATATCCGGATATCTATGCTGTTGGCGTGTGTATAGCCATTGCGCCGGAGCCAACCCCTGTGCCCACAGGCGTGCCAAAGACAGCCTATATGATAGAGAGTATGGTTACTGCCACTGCCCATAATATAAAATCATCTATTGAGGGTAACCCTGTTTCCGCAAAGGCAACATGGAATGCGATATGCCTTGCAGATATGGGTGACACCGGCATAGCCTTTGTGGCAATGCCCCAGATACCGCCACGAAACGTTACATGGGCAAAGAAAGGGAAATGGGTGCATCTGGCAAAGGTTGCCTTTGAAAGATATTTTATACGAAAGATGAAAAAGGGCGTGAGCGAGCCGTTCTATGAGAAGGCGATCATGAATGCCCTGAAGATTAAAAAATTAGAAGAGCCGCCGAAATAATCTGCAGCCTGTCCACATCTCATACTTATGCCTGCCTCGGCCCTGAACCACTCTGTGGAATTACAAAACTGAATTGAGTGCCCTTGCCATATTCGCTCTCCACCCATATCCTTCCGCCATGCAGTTCAACAAGTTTTTTGGTTAATGCCATACCAAGACCGGTGCCGCCATACTCTCTCGTTACTGAGGAGTCAAGCTGTTCAAAATCCCTGAATACCCTTTGGATATCCTCAT
>JBBTFC010000079.1:0-5040 GCA_038042015.1 Deltaproteobacteria bacterium | reverse complement strand
CCACCTGACATAAATTTTGGCAGCGTGGGCTGTAGTCGCAGACTTCAGCCTACACATCTGTTATTTAAAGAGTTGGCAGGCCTGCATTGCGTCACAGCATGAAAAGTATTTTCTGATAACATTATTCAGTTATATGATGGAAGGCGGTGAAAGGCCGGAATAAGGCTTGTGAAAGCTGTTTTGAAATACAGGTTTGTTATCCTGAAGCGCTGATATTGCAGGAAATGTTTCAGGTAAGAAGGTAAAAGCCTCTGTTACATGGCCGATCTTTTTAAAAACATTGCTTGATATTTCTACCTTATTGGAAGATAAAGTTGCCTTCTTCTTTTTCAGCAGGATATTGAAAGAAGAGGATTGGCTCCTGCTGTTATTGCCCTGCCCCATGTTGTCCTTTTTGGCAAGCGATGATAAGAGCAGGTCTATGACAAATAACCTTATATTTTTTATTGAAATATCAGTTTGTTCAGCGACATCATTGCAGTTGTAGGTATATGTAAGCGGAGATACGGCAAAGACAGAAAAATAGATGGAGAATAATAGAGAGAAAATATGATATCTCTTTTTCATGGCTGTAATATTATTTTTTTGGAGCGGGCGAAGGGAATCGAACCCTCGTATGAAGCTTGGGAAGCTTCCATTCTACCATTGAATTACGCCCGCCAATGAACAAATTCTGAATTGGGAATAATTACTTTTTCAGTATTACAAACTAATAAATTTATGTTTTTATATACTATGCCGATTTATAAAAGTCAACCTATTAAAAAAAGAAAAATTTACATTGACTCTCATAATAATAACGGTGTATAAATGCTTAAAATGGGAAATAGATGGAATAATAAAGACGGCAAAATAAGCATTGGAACCCTCTTTTGGGTTATTTTGATAGTTGCCGCGGTCTATATCGGTATCAAACTTGCCCCGCCATACATTACTTACTATATGATAAAGACAGAGGTTGCAAATGATGCCGATAACGCTCATCTGTACACAGACGAGCAGATAGTAAAATATATCATGATCAGGGTTAAGGAGTTTGGACTTCCCATTGAGGAGAAGGATATTATTGTGGATAGAAGGGATTCCGACATAGAGGTTTCTCTTCGCTATAAGATAGATGTAAATTTTTTTGACAGATACACCAGGACGCTTTATTTTAATATAGACGCTGTTAAGCTGATAAGGGCAAAGCAGTAGTTCTACCTCCCCTTTTAATTTGACCCGGAGAGGTTAAGAAAGGGATTGGAAATGATAAAATATAACTTAAATGTTTTTAATACCTCCTTAATCAAGCCATTAAGAAATAAGGGGGTATTTTTTTGCGTCAGACACGTTTTACGGGAAAGGTTGATATGTCTAAAAAACATATAATGGATGAAAAGGACATGGAAAGGGCGCTGACAAGGATAGCGCACGAGATTATTGAAAAGAATAATGGTGTTGAAGATATCGTCATTCTTGGCATTCCGACCCGCGGCGTCCATATTGCCAGAAGATTAAGAGAGATACTAAATAAAATAGAGGATGTTAACCTGCCGGTCGGCGCTGTTGACGCAACTCTTTACAGGGATGATATCGGGATGAAGCATGACCAGCCGGTATTAAAAGAAACAGATATACCCGTTCCCCTTGATAATAAAAAGGTTATTATTGTTGATGATGTGCTTTTTACAGGAAGGACAATCAGGGCTGCGATGAATGTGATAATGGACTTCGGAAGGCCTGCCAATATCCAGTTTGCCGTCCTGATAGACAGGGGGCACAGGGAACTTCCCATAAGACCGGATTATGTCGGCAAGAATGCGCCCACCTCAATACAGGAAAAGGTAAAGGTGCGTTTGAAAGAGACAGATGGCGAGGATGATGTGACTGTGGAGATTGAATAATGAGGCTTAAGAGAAAAGATATATTAACTATTGAAGATATTGCAAGAGATGAGATAGAACTTATCTTATCAACTGCGCAGTCCTTTAAAGAGGTCTCTGAAAGGGAGATAAAAAAGGTCCCGACGCTTCGCGGCAGAACCATCATAAATCTTTTTTATGAGGCGTCTACAAGGACAAGGACGTCCTTTGAGATTGCCGCAAAGAGGATGAGCGCTGACGCGATAAATATCTCTGCGTCAACAAGCAGTGTTGTAAAGGGCGAGACATTAAAAGACACTGCGAAAAATCTTGAGGCAATGAACCCGGACTGCATAGTCTTGAGACACCCTTCAAGCGGCGCGTCTGAAATACTTGCAAGGCTTGTAAAGTGCTCTGTGATAAATGCAGGGGACGGCAGCCATGAACACCCAAGCCAAGCGCTCCTTGATTTATTGACTGTCAGGGAAAGATTTGAAAAGATAGAGGGCTTAAAGATTGCAATAATAGGCGATATTTCTCATTCAAGGGTTGCGAGAAGCAATATATACGGCTTCATAAAACTTGGCGCAGAGGTTACGGTTGCAGGGCCTCCGACAATGATACCTTCCGGCATTGAAAAAACCGGGTGCAGGGTACTTTATAAAATAGAAGATGCTATAAAAGATGCGGATGTTATAATGATGTTAAGGATTCAACTGGAAAGACAGAAGGCAGGACTGTTCCCTACAGTGAGGGAGTATTCAAGGTTGTTTGGCCTTGATTCTATAAAACTTGCAAATGCAAAAAAGGATGTTGTCATACTTCACCCGGGGCCAATAAACAGGGGTGTTGAGATTTCATCTGATGTTGCGGACGGACCATATTCGCTGATTTTAGGTCAGGTCAAAAACGGAGTTGCCGTGAGAATGGCGCTGTTTTATCTCTTGCTTGGAGGCAGCCGTGAATAGGCTCTTAATCAAAGGCGGAAGGGTGATAGACCCTGCAAATGGGGTTGATGGGATAGGGGATGTATTGATTGAGGGGGAAAAGATAAAAGAAATCAGAATAGAAGGTCAAAGAGTCAAAGGGCCAAAGGGTCAAAGGGTTAAAGACTCGGACACTCGGACACTCGGACACTCTGATACTGGACTCCGAACCATTGATGCCTCTGGGCTACTTGTCTGCCCGGGTTTTATTGATATGCATACGCATCTGCGGGAACCTGGTTATGAATATAAGGAGACCATCAGGACAGGCACAATGGCAGCAGCAGCAGGCGGATTTACCTCAATTGCGTGCATGGCAAATACAAACCCGGTAAATGATAATGCATCGGTTACACGGTATATACTTAAAAAGGCAATGGAAGAAGGCGCTGTAAATGTTCTTCCCATTGGCGCAATAAGCAAAGGATTGAAAGGTGAAACCCTATCAGAGATAGGAGAATTAAAAGATTCAGGATGCGTTGCAATATCCGATGATGGCAGGCCTGTTACGAATAGCGGGCTTATGAGATTGGCAATGGAATACGCAAGGCAGTTTAACTTATTGGTAATAAGCCATTGTGAAGACACGGGTCTTGCAGGGGACGGCGTTATGAACGAAGGTTTTGTATCAACAAAACTCGGACTTAAAGGCATTCCCGATGCGGCGGAAGATATTATGGTGGCAAGAGACATTGCGCTGGCAGAGCTTACAAAAGGAAGATTGCATATTGCCCATATAAGCACAAAGGGATCTGTTGCACTTGTAAGAAATGCAAAACAAAGAGGATTAAATATTACGGCAGAGGTTACGCCGCATCATTTTACCCTGACGGATGAGGCTGTTATAGGCTATAATACAAATGCAAAAATGAACCCACCGCTTAGAACCATGCAGGATATTGATGCAATAAAAAGAGGGCTTAAGGATGGAACAATAGATGCTATCGCAACCGACCATGCGCCGCAAGATAGTGATGAGAAGGATGTTGAGTTTGATAAGGCGGCAAACGGGATTATTGGTCTGGAAACAGCCCTGCCGCTGTGTTTAAGGCTTGTTTCCGATAATGTCTTAACTTTGTCGGAATTGATTGCAAAATTATCCGCAAATCCGGCAAAACTGTTTGGGCTAAACAGCAAAGGGACATTAAAAGTCGGCGCCGATGCTGATATAGCAATTGTTGACTTAAACAAGGAGTGGATTGTGGATGCCAAAGAATTAAAATCAAAGAGCAGGAATACGCCGTTTGACGGGTGGAAAATGAAAGGGAAGGCTGTAAAGACAATAGTTGCAGGAAAGATAGTCTATGAAAGATAGAGGTGTTATGAAGGCAAAGGTTTTTGTGACATTAAAAAAAGGTGTGCTTGACCCGCAGGGAAAGGCTGTAGGCGAGGCCCTTGCATCTATGGGATACAGCGAGGTCAAGGGTTTGAGGATAGGCAAGTTTATTGAGGTTGAGCTTGATACCTCATCTAAAGAAGATGCGGGAAAAAGGCTTAAGGAAATGTGCGAAAAACTTCTGGCAAATACTGTTGTTGAAGACTACAGGGTAGAGATAGAATGAGATTTGGCATAATCGTATTCCCAGGCTCAAACTGCGACCATGACTGCTATCATGCGGCAAAGCATGTTATGGGCCAGGAGGCGGAATATATCTGGCACAAGGATACAAGCCTCAAAGGGTTTGACTGTATTGTCCTGCCCGGCGGTTTTTCCTACGGCGACTATTTACGGACCGGAGCGATTGCCAGGTTTTCACCGGTAATGACTGAGGTGATTCATTTTGCAAATAAAGGCGGTCGTGTTATCGGCATATGCAATGGTTTTCAGATATTGACAGAGTCCGGGCTTTTGCCAGGGGTCTTGATGAGAAACAGGAGCCTTAAATTCATCTGCCGGAATGTTTATGTACGGGTAGAGAATAACCAGACCATGTTTACAAATGCATATCAGAAAAATCAGATATTAAACATCCCTATTGCCCATGCTGACGGAAATTATTTTGCGGATAAAGACACTATCAAAAGGCTGGAGGATAATAACCAGATAATTTTCCGATATTCTACTCAGGGCGGCCGAATTACAGAGGATGTCAACCCAAACGGCTCAGTCAATAATATTGCAGCCATAATCAATGAAAAGGGAAATGTCTTCGGCGCTATGCCTCACCCTGAAAGGGTTTGTGAATCCATCCTTGGCGGAGAGGATGGAA
>JBBTFC010000078.1:3768-19365 GCA_038042015.1 Deltaproteobacteria bacterium | reverse complement strand
TTAGTGCCTGAAATGCCTAATCCCTGTAAACACCATTGCAATATTATGTTCGTCTGCCGCCTTTATGACCTCCGCGTCCCTCACTGAACCGCCTGGCTGGATTATTGCTGTAATGCCGGCCTCTGCTGCCTTGTCAACATTATCCCTGAAAGGGAAGAACGCATCGGATGCCATGACGCTCCCCTTTACATCAAAGCCCGAGTCCTTTGCCTTCATTATCCCAATCCTTGTGGAATCAATCCTGGACATTTGGCCTGCGCCGATCCCGATTGTCTGCCTGCATTTGGCAAATATTATTGCATTGCTTTTTACATGCTTCCCCACATTCCATGCAAAAAGCAGGTCTTCAAGCTGTGTGTCTGTCGGCGCAAGTTTTGTTACGGTTTTTAAGTCTTGCGCGCACTCAATATCTGCTGTCTGGACAAGCAGACCGCCGTTGACCCTTTTTAAATCATAGCAAATAACTTCTGATGTATGCGTTTTGAATTCGGGTATTTCAAGAAGCCTTAAGTTTTTCTTATCCTTTAATATCTTGAGCGCATCTGCATCAAAGCCTGGCGCTACAATCGCCTCAAGAAAAAGCAAGCTCATCTCTTTCGCAGCTTCCGCATCAACCTTCCTATTAAAGGCAATAATGCCTCCAAATGCAGACACCTTATCGCATAACAGGGCTTTTTGATAGGCGTCCAAAAGGCTTTTCTTTGACATGGCAACGCCGCAAGGGTTGTTATGCTTTATTATTACACAACTCGGCTCATGGAATTCCTTTGCAAGTTCAATGGCTGCATTCAAATCTAAAATGTTATTGAATGAAAGCTCTTTGCCGTGCAGTTGTTTTGCATTGGCTACGCAGGGCTTTTTTTCATCCTGATTGCGCTCCCTGTAAAATACAGCCTGTTGATGAGGGTTTTCTCCATATCTTAAATTCTGAGCCTTTTTAAACTGCATGGTGAGGGTATCGGGGAATTCCTTTTTAACCACGCCGTCTTCTATCCTTCCGAGGTAATTTGAGATCGCAGCATCATACCTTGCTGTAAGCTGAAAGACCTTTTTTGCAAGATATAATCTTGTTGTCTCTGCTACTCCGCCGTTCTGTTTTTTCATCTCATCTATAATCATGCCGTAGTCGTCAGGGTCAGTTACAACAGCGACATCCTTGTAATTCTTTGCAGCGGCCCTTATCATTGTCGGACCGCCGATGTCTATATTCTCTACTGCGTCTTCAAATGACGCGCCCTTTGCGACAGTATCTTCAAATGCGTAAAGATTCACAACGACCATATCTATGGGTGGTATGCCGTGCTCTTCCATCTGCTTTATATGCTCTTTATTGTCCCTTCTGCCAAGTATGCCGCCGTGGATCTTGGGATGAAGCGTCTTAAGCCTGCCGTCAAGCATCTCAGGGAAACCTGTATAATTAGATATGCCTATGACAGGCACACCGGCCTTTTTTAAAAGCTCCGCTGTCCCTCCTGTTGATATAATCTCTACGTCGAACTTTGTGAGATCCTTGGCAAACTCTTCAATCCCTTTTTTGTCTGTAACGCTGATGATAGCCCTTCTGATCTTTTTCATCCCCCTACCCCTAAGTTTAATGTTTTGGGAATTCCATCCCTTTTAAAAACTCTTTTTGAAAATGCTGACTTCCTGACAAAGAAATATGTTTTGTCTGCATGGCAATACACTCTGCCTCTTTTTGCTTTTCTTCCGAGCATAGGGCAAGCTTTGCGCCGTCGAGCGCTGCATCGCCGACAAATGTCACCTTATCCAGCCACTCCTTTTCCAATATGCCTATTTGGGCAAGGCTTTCCTTTTTTATATTGCTTCCGAATGCGCCTGCTATGAATATCCTGTCAATGTCAAAAGGCGCTATTTGAGCCTTTTTTAAAAGAAGTTTTATGCCTGCCTGAATTGCCCCCTTTGCCAACTGAATCTCTCTGACATCATTTTGTGTAATTGTTATCTCTCTCTTCGCGTCCTTGTATAACAAAAAAGCATTTCCTGCCCCCTCCTCTATTATCCTATTTGCAAGATTGCCTTCAATTTCATTTCTCGTTTTTATCCTGCCTGATTTATCTATAATTCCAACGTTTAATAATTTTGCAATAGAATCTATTATGCCTGAGCCGCAAATGCCTTCAGGGGTTGTATTTCCAATAACATCCAATATCAATTTGTCATTCTCAATCTCTACGCCCTGAATTGCGCCATGTTTTGCTATCATGCCATATTTTATTGAACCACCTTCAAACGCAGGGCCTGCTGCTGTTGATGTTGCAAATATGGCGTTTTCTGAACCAAGCGCTGTTTCATTGTTGGTTCCTATGTCAATTAAGAGACAATATCTTTTTCTTTTGTGTATTTCAGTTGAAAGGATGCCGGCAACCGTATCTCCCCCTATAAAACCCCCTATCAGAGGGAAGGTATAAATATATGCCTCTGGATTTACAATAAGGCCAATTGCAGCAGCCCTTATTTTCTTTGCCTCTTTAAAAGCAGGTTTATACGGGACTTTTGCAAGCAAGGCAGGCGATATGCCCAGTAAAAGATGCTCCATTGTTGAATTGCCTGCTATTGTGATAAATTGGACATCTTCCGGCCTTGTCAGGTTTCCAATAATCTCGTTGCATGCATCCGCTGCTGCTTGCCGAAGGGATTTAAGCGCCTCCGGATTATTAACCGTTGCCGTAATCCTTGAAAGCACATCCCTTCCCCATTTCATCTGGGGGTTCGGTAGAAATGCTGTCTTTTCCCCCTTACAGCTATTTAAATCCACAAGAGAGCCGACAATTGTTGTGGTGCCTATATCAAAGGCAATGCCAGGCTTTTCCCATTTTGTCATTATTTCGTTATAAGAGAACCGGCGCTGCTCAAAAGGTATTTTATGTCCTCATCCTCAAAGTGGATGCCTATGCCAACATAGGGAGAGGCAAGCTTTAATTTGCTTACAAAATCATCATAGCCGGCCGCAACAAAAAAGTATTTATTCAGGTTGAGTGTCAAACCTGCCTTGAGATGCGGGTTCCTCTTTTTATCAAAGTCAAAGGCCTCGAATGTAAATCTAAGGCGGTCTTTAAACATATAGTAATCCATCCCTACCCCGCCTGTTGATTCTATTATGCCTCCTCTAATCGTTAAATCCTTAAACCGCTTTGCAATCTGCAGGCTGAATTTAAGGCTGTCCGAGGTTTTAACCTCTTTTGTAGTAGTGGCGGTTGTTCCTACCGTGGTTTCCGTGGTCTCAGTCCTTCTTTTTCCCCTTGGGTCGTCTATTGCCTCTATAAGATAATATTTATCCGCCTTTGGCTGGAGCTTAAGGGAGAGGTAGCTCTTTGTGTCGCTTGCGTCAAAAAGATATTCACTTCTGTAGCCTATAAATGTTTTGAAAGACTCAACCCTGCCGAGGAAGCTGTTTACGCCTGTCAGGGTCTTGTTAAAATTGTCATGGACTGATGTGTCATTTATAAGTTTGCCGAGGGTCCCTTCTCCTTTCTCTATTTTTTTGACAATGCTGTTTATACTGTTTACCGAATCGTCTATTTTCGGTTCAACATTCTTTGCAAGCCGGTTTATTGTGTCCATAGTCTCGCCTAATTTTTGGGTTGCTGACTTTAGATTGCCGAAGCCGTCTTTTAGTGTGTCCTTGTTTTCTGCAATCACCTGATTCAGATTATCCGCTACTTCCTTTAATCCCTTAAGTATAGCAGGCCCTCTTCCTTTTAAATCATCAGAAAATACCTCAAGATTGCTCACTATCCTTCCAAACTTTTCATCATTAGTTTTTACCGCCCTGTTAATTCGGTCGGTAATCTCCTCTATGTTGACCACAATCTTTTTCAGCGATGCCTGTCCTTCACTTCCCCCCAATACATTGCCAATGGATTCGGTCGCCTTTTTAATATCAGCGGCCGCATCGCCTAAAATACCTATAAGCTTGTCTATGTCCGTATATGTGGTTATTCTTGTAAGTTCCCCGCCATGCTCTAATGAGGGGGCATTAGGAGAGCCGGGTACAAGCTCAACATATCTCTCGCCAAGAAGCCCCTTTGTTTTTAATACGGCAGTGAAATCCTTGCCTATCTTTACATCAGGTTTTATTCTTAATGTCACCTTGGCCTTGTTATTCTGCAGGGCAATATCCTTTATCCTGCCAATCTCCACACCAGCCACCCGTACAGAGGCATCCTTGTCAAGGCCTGCCGCGGAGTCAAATCTTATGGATATTTCATAGCCCTCTTCTCTTCCAAATTGTATTCCGCCGACACGGAGAGACATATAGACAAGGAGTATTATCCCTATAAGAACAAATATGCCTACCCTTGCCTCTGGGCTTAACTTTAGCATATCACATTACCTTTATCGGGCCTTCTGCCCTTCCTTCTAAAAACTGTCTTAATATCGGGTTTTGACAATTTTTCATATAATCCACATCGCCTTGCTCCACAATCTTTCCCTCATGAAGCATGGCAATCTTATCTGCTATCTTATAGGTGAGCGGTATATCATGGGTAATAACAATATAGGTTGTTTTTAAATCCCTTTGTGTATCAAGTATAAGGGTTGCAATATTATCAGACATGACAGGGTCAAGGCCTGTTGTAGGCTCATCAAAAAGGACTATCTCGGGGTCCATTGCAATAGCCCTTGCAAGACCAACCCTCTTTTTCATGCCGCCGCTTAAATCCGCAGGCATCATATTTTCAATATCCCTGAGCCCAACCTTTCTGAGTTTTTCCTTCACAACTTTTTTTAAATCAGTCTCAGGCATCTCTGTGTGCTCCCTTAATGGGAATGCCACATTTTCTCCCACTGTCATGGAATCAAACAGCGCAGCGCCCTGAAAAAGCATGCCGAACCTTCTCCGCACCTCATTCAGTTCCATTTCAGTCATCTTTGTAATATCCTGACCGTCAAGGAGTATCTCACCGGAGTCGGGCCGCAATAAGCCTATTATATGTTTTATAAGAACACTCTTCCCCTCGCCGCTCCTTCCGATTATAACGGTTATCCGCCCCTTTTCTATCTCCAGATTTGTGTCGTCAAGAACCTTTTTGCTGTTAAAGGATTTTTTTAGGTCAATTATCTGTATCATAAATCAAAGTCACCAAATCACCAGTCTTCTGCGGTAACCTGCGACTGGTGTCTGGTGACATGGTGTCATTTTTTAAAGCATCGCGGATGTGAGAAAATAATCAGAAATGAGTATCATCACACATCCGAGAACAACTGATTTTGTGGCAGACTCACCTACACCAGCAGCGCCGCCGGCAGTATTAAAGCCGTGATAGCAGGCTGCAAGAGAGAGTATAAGACCGAAGACAGAGGCCTTTATAAGGCCGTCAAAGATATCCTGCGGTTTTACAAAATCTACTGTCCTCCCTATGTAAACACCGGAGTTTATGCCGAGCATCTTAACGCCAACAAAATACCCCCCTAATACCCCGACGAAGTCAGTAATAACAGCAAGCACCGGCAGCATAAGCACCCCTGCCAAAATCCTGGGAGAGACAAGATATTTTATGGGATTTACAGCCATTGTATAAAGGGCGTCTATCTGTTCTGTAACCCTCATTGTGCCCAATTCAGTAGCCATTGCAGAGCCTGCCCTGCCTGTAACCATAAGCCCTGTTAAAACAGGTCCGAGCTCCCTTGCCATGCTCAGAGCAACAGTGGGGCCGACAAGGCTTTCTGCCCCAAACCTTTTCAAGGCATTGTAGCTTTGAAGGGCCAGAACAGCGCCTGTGAATGCGCCTGTAAGTATAACCACAAATAAGCTCTTTACGCCCACAAACTCCATCTGTCTAAAGATATTCCTCAGTTTTAACGGCGGGACAAACATCCATGTCGCAGCCTGAAACAACATGAGGGCCATCCCACCTGCTAACTTTACTACCCTGCCTGCCCATTTGCCAAGACCTTCAAAGAATTCTCTCATATATATACCCTCGGAACCCTGCTTGTTATCCCGCAGAGTATTTCATAAGATATAGCGCCTGCCTTTTCTGCGAGTTCATCTACAGTAATCTTGTCATCACCTTGTTTTCCTATGAGAACTGCTTCATCCCCTTGCTCTACGCCTTTTATGTGGGTAACATCCAGCATTGTAATATCCATGCATATTGCTCCGGCCACCTTTGCCCGCTGGCCCCTTATCAAAACCTCTCCTTTAATAGAAAGGGAGCGGGGATAACCGTCTCCATAACCGATAGGTATTGCGGCTATGACACTGTCCTTTTTAGTTATGTATTTTCTTCCGTAACTTACGGGAAAACCCTTTGGCGTCTGTTTAACATGAACTATCTGCGTAACGAGTCTCAGGGCCGGCTTAAGGTCTATCTTTTCAATCATGCGCCCGGCTGGGTATGCGCCGTAAAGCATAATGCCGGGTCTGACCAGATTGAAGTGTGAATCCGCATGTTTTACAATTGCGGCGCTGTTTGCAATATGTATTAACCTCGGATTAAATCCAATATCATGGACAGCCTTTATTATCCTCAGGAAAAGATTTAACTGCTCTGTTGAAAACTCTTTATCTTCCTCATCTGCCTCCGCGAAATGGGAAAGAATGCCGTCCACCTCCAGATTGGCAAGCCCTTTCATGGTCTTAAAAAACGGCGCCACCTGATAAGAAAGCAGTCCGAGCCTCCCCATACCGGTGTCAATCTTTATATGAACCTTAATCCGTTTTCCAGTTTTGCCTGCAAGGGTATCTATTATCCTTGCCGTCTCTATATCAAATATCACCGGCGTCAGATCATATTCTATGACATCCCTGATCTGATTCGGATAAATGCCGCCGAGAATAATGACGGCCGATTTAACGCCCGCCTCTCTTAACTCTACCCCTTCTTCACACATGGCAACGGCAAAGAAATTGCATCCAGCATGTTCCAGGGTTTTTGCTACTTCTACAGCGCCATGGCCATAGGCATTTGCCTTGACCACTGCAAGCATCTCCACATCTTTTGCAATACTTTTTTTTAACTCAAAGTAATTTGATTTAATAGCAGCCCTGTCTATAATGGCTAATGTTGGCCTTCTTTCCAATATATCCAATCCTTTCACAGGTTACAGGCTATTTAATACCTTATTCGGCCTATAGTGTAAAGTAAAATTTGATAGGGATTGGTCTGCCCCCCCGATGGTCATCGGGGCGATATAAATTGGGAAGTGGGAAATGGGAATTGGGAAGTATTATCCTGTACTCTTGGCTAATGCCTGAAGTTCTTTCCTTTGTTTCAGTTTTTTAATAGCTTCGCTTTCTATCTGTCTTACCCTTTCCCTTGTTATCCCAAGCCCGTCTCCTATCTCCTGTAGAGTTAAGGAAGGCTCAGTTATAAACCTGTTTTCTATGACATATCGTTCTTTTTCTTTTAGGGCTGAAAGGGCATTTGATATTTTATCTTTTACAATACTGTCTTCCTGGCCGACAAGGGCAGCATCTTCCGGGTTATATGATGTATCAGGAAGCATATCAAGATATGTAACATCGTCTTCTCCAATCTCGTTGTCAAGAGATAGGTCGCGACATTCCGCATCCCTGCTTAATACATGCGGGGACAGGTCTTCTGACGGCAAATTCCCAATTCCCGGTTCTGACTCTTGACTCCTGTATTCTAACTCCTGACTTCTTTCATTATTCCTCTCAAGTTGATAAAAAAGTTTCTTTTTAAGGTTGACTGCGCCTTTACTAACAAGACTCCAGTTCTTTAATATAAATGCCTGGATATGAGACCTTATCCACCAAACCGCATAGGTGATGAGGCGATAACCCTTGAACGGGTCAAATTTCTTTACCGCCTTCATCAGTCCCATATTTCCCTCCTGGATGAGGTCGGCCAGTCTTAATCCATAGTTCCTGTATCCCATAGCAATCTTTACAACAAATCTTAAATTTGAGGTTATGAGCTTATGTGCGGCGTCCAGGTCGTTATGTTTTCTGAAACGGACAGCAAGCGCAAATTCCTCATCTTTTGACAGGAGAGGAAATCTGTTTATCTGGACGAGATATGGTTGAAGAGAATTGGATAATATAAGTTGTGTCATAAAATTTGGATATCAAGATACAAAACCCCAGACTCAAAACTTTAGTCTATGGTCTGAAGTCTGGGGTCTTTTGGTTATTTAACCAACGACATACTTTATAAGCGGGTTTGCATACAACAGAATCAATGCAATGACCAGGACATATATGGCCAGCGATTCTATCATGGCCAAGCCTACCAGCATTGTGGTTAGTATCTGTCCGGATGCCCCGGGATTCCTTGCTATACCTTCCAACGCGCTTTTAAGGGCATTGCTTTGTGCAAAAGCGGCTCCAATGGCAGCGATGGCCATTCCAAACCCGGCAACTAGGACAACCACTATAAAGAATGTAGTGTTGCCGCCACCGGACGACCTTGTCCCTTCTTCAGCAGCCGTTACAACCGGAGAATAGCCTGCAAGGAAAACGATTGCGATGACAACTGTTAATAGTAATTTTTTCATCTTTACCTCCTTTCTATTAAATTAGTGTTGAGCGGTGAGTGTCAAGTGTTGGGTTTTTTACTTAGCACTTTTCACTAATCACCTAACACTGCATTTTACTAATGCTCCTCTTCTATGGCTCCTCCAATATACATCGTTGCGAGCAGGGAGAAGATGAATGCCTGTATAAAGCTCACCAGGATGCCTAACATCTGAACTGGCACCGGCACAAAGAAAGGGGCCAGGAGCATAAGGATCCCGATAATCAATTCGTGTCCCATCATATTCCCGAAAAGACGCAGGGATAATGACACAGGTCTGAACAGATGACCGAGGACCTCAATGGGTATCATTAACGGCGCAAGCCACCACACTGGACCCACAAAGCGTTTGAGATACTTCAGCCCATGCTCTTTGATGCCGATTATGTGTGTTGCAAAAAAAATAACCAGTGCAAGACCGGCCGTGGTGTTTAGATTTGCTGTTGGTGGCAGCAGACCCGGTATCAAACCTATGAGGTTAGAAATGAGGATATACAAACCCAGTGTTGCAATAAGGGGGAAATATTTTTTGCCGTGATGCCCCATTGTCTCTTCCACCAAATTTTTAATGCCTTCAAGCAAAAGCTCTACAATGCTCTGAGCAGTATTGTTAGGAACCAGAGTTAATCTTTTTGAGACAAAATAGCTGAACAGACCAAGACATAAAATGATATAAAGCATCATTGCTGTATGAGCCGGCAAGCCGAACAATGGAAGTATGATTTGCGGATGCATATCAGGCCGCCTCCTTTCCCTGCTTAATGCCCCTGCTTACTACCGCTGGGGCAGGCTCTGCAGAGACATGTTTTGAAAAATATATCGCAGCTAAAAGTGTAGTTATCATTATTATGCTAAAACCCATAATAAGCCCCACAGGGTCAGCGAGATTTTTTGAAACCAGTATGCCTATGATAAAAATGGTTGCAATAAACCTTATATAGTACCTTTTTATAACAAACCGCTGTGCATTGTCAGGCTTGAATAAAAAACCGCTTTTTACAGTCCGCGCCAATATAGAGAGATTTGCCATGCCAATGACAGTTCCGATAATAACACTTAAAACCATAAATGTTGAGCTAACAATCGCAGTAATAATAAAGGCAATTGCAGAGATAATTAAATTTGCCCTTCCCACCTTTACAAACAGAGGGTGAAGTATATCAAAATTAATCTGCTGAATGACGTTAGTACCCATATTTCTTTATCAAAGTATAGATATTTCTAAACCCTGCTATTATACCAATTATCAGGAATATTATTGTAAACCACGGGTCGGTAGAAAATGCCCTGTCTAAATAAACACCTATATAGAGCCCTACAAAGGTGGCAACCACCATGGATATACCAAGGGAGGACAGCCATGTCGCCTTTTTAAGAAAGCCCTTGTTCTCTTCTTCCATGTCTTCCTAAAAAAGAAATTATTTCTAACATGGATTAAAATTTAAGTCAATATTTTTTATTCCCCTTTTTTTCTGGCAATAAACAGTTCAATATCCTGGTGCCGGAGGGGGGAATCGAACCCCCATGAGGTTGCCCTCGCGGGATTTTGAGTCCCGTGCGTCTACCAGTTTCACCACTCCGGCGCAATTGCTTTTCAAGCTAACATAAGGATATTTTATCTGTCAAGAACAAACCATTTTTGACCTTGTTAACCTATTGTTAATCATTGTTAAATTTCTCTTGACAAACCTTTAGAGCAGGACTATAGTTTATGCCAAGTGGGATAAAGTGGAATAAAGTGGAATATACCCGCACCAAGGATTTTGGTGTGGGGGAGAAAGGGGATAGACTGTGTTTAGAGGGAGATTCGAACACACCATTGACCCAAAGGGAAGAATTAGTATTCCGTCTAAATTCAGGGATGTCCTGCTGGATAAATATGATGAAAGACTTGTTCTTACTAACCATTATGACGGATGTCTTGTAGCATATCCATTTATCGAATGGCAGATTGTAGAAGATAAGGCCAGTAAACTTCCTACGTTAAAAAAAGAGACTGCAGATTTTTTAAGGTTCTTTATCTCCGGCGCAACTGAGTGCTCTATAGATAAGCTCGGTAGAATCCTTGTGCCGCCTGTACTGAGGGAGCATGCAAAACTGGAAAAGGATATTGTCCTTGTCGGAACGCTTATGAAGATTGAAATCTGGGCGAAGGCAAGATGGAAGTCAATAATAGCGAGGGCAGAGGAGAATATTGATGAAGCCAGAGAAGTTCTTTCAGGGCTGGGGCTTTAAATGGTATTCAGGCATTTGCCGGTTATGCCGGAGGAGGTTATAAAATTTCTTGCGTGCGAACATGGAAGGATATATGTGGATGGGACGGTTGGAGGAGGCGGCCATACCAGTTCGATATTAAATGCCAGTATGCCCGCAAGCAAGGTTATAGGAATGGATTGGGATGAAGATGCAATTCAGGCAGCGATGGAAAGGCTTAAGGATTATTCAGAACGTTTGACTCTGGTCAGAGAAAATTTTGCTGATATAAAAAAGGTGATGGGAGATTTAAACATAAAAGAGGTTGATGGGATTTTATTAGACCTCGGTGTATCTTCATATCATCTTGAAAGACCCGACAGGGGGTTTAGTTTCAGGTTTGATGCGCCGCTGGATATGAGGATGGATAAAAGGCAAAAAACGACTGCGTATAACATTGTAAATGAACTTTCTATGAAAGAGTTGGAAAAGATTATCCGAGAGTATGGGGAAGAGAGATGGGCAAAGAGGATTGCAGGGGCCATTATTGAAAAAAGACAGCACGGGCATATATCCACCACAAAAGAACTTTCCAACCTCGTATCTTTCGCCATACCAAAGAAGTTTCATCCAAGAGATATCCATCCCGCCACACGGACATTTCAGGCAATAAGGATTGCTGTAAATGACGAACTAAACAATTTAAAAAAAGCCGTTGATGACGGGGTAGGCCTTCTGGGACTGGGGGGAAGGATGGTGGTTATCTCTTTTCATTCGCTTGAGGACAGGATTGTAAAAGAGTCTTTTAGAAAACTTGCGAAGGGCTGCGTATGTCCCAATGATTTTCCAAAGTGCGTTTGCGGTCAAAAACCCAAATTGCATATTATAACTAAAAGGCCCGTTGCTCCGTCGCTGGAAGAGATTTCAAGAAACCCAAGGGCAAGGAGCGCCAAGCTCAGGGCGGCGGAGAGGATATAGATGTCTAACGTAGCGGCAAAAGGCATATTTTCTGCCAGGGTTACAGCAGGGCAAATGGTTAAGCAAAAAGCTACCGGCTCGCTGTTTGCAGCTTTTAAGGTAATTATAGTTATCCTTTTCTTTACACTCTTTTACCTCTGGAGCAGGCTTCTGGTTGTAAGCCTTGGTTATGAAATAGCAAAGGCAAATAAAGAAAGGATTGAGTTTATGGCTGAGAATAAGAGGCTTAAGTTAGAATCCATTTCATTAAAATCTCCCCGGAGAATAGAGGCCATTGCATCAGATAAGCTTGGCCTTGTCTATGCAAAAGGGGAGCAGATAATAACGGTAAAATGAAAGAAGCTATCCCATGGTTAAGATTTCGTGTTATTACAATTTTTTTATTCTTTGTTTTTATATTTATAGTAATTTTTATTAAGGCCTTTCAGCTTCAGGTTTTAGAGCGGAGTAAGCTTAAGGCCAGGGCGGATGATCAACATTTAAAGACAATGAATATCATTCCCATAAGGGGAACCCTCTATGACAGGGGGATGCGTGAACTTGCTGTCAGTATGGAGGTTGATTCAGTTTATGCGCAGCCCGGCAGGATTGATAATGTTAAAAAAACGGCAAGCCTTCTCGCTGCCGCACTTTCTATGGATAAAAGAGAGATAGAAGCTAAATTCACATCCGGGAAATCATTTGTATGGATCAAAAGGCAGCTGGATTTTACTAAAGCTGAAGAGATAAAGAGATTGAATATACGAGGCATAGGTTTTATTAAAGAGGGAAAGAGGTTTTACCCCACCCCCCACATTGCCAGTCACCTTATTGGCTTTGTTGGATTAGATTCTAAAGGTCTTGAAGGCATTGAATTAGGTTATGATGAATATATGGCAGGAACCTCCGCCCGCTTCATAGGAGAAAGGGACGCCCTTGGCAACGAGATTTTATTCCGCAATTCGGATAAAGAGGCATATAGGGGTAAAGATTTAATTCTTACTATAGATAAGACTATTCAGTATATAGCTGAAAAGGAGCTTCTTAAAGTTGTTTCAAGCGCCAATGCAAAAGGCGGCATGGTTATAGTAATGGCTCCGAGGACAGGAGAGATACTTGCGATAGCTAACTCGCCGCAGTTTAATCCTGATATCTTTTTTGAATATAATAACCCCAATATCTGGCGCAACAGGGCTATTACAGATACATTTGAACCAGGTTCAACATTCAAGGCCTTTCTGCTCGCTGCCCTTTTTGAAGAAGGGGCAGCCAGGCCTGATGACCTGTTTTTTTGTGAGAATGGCAATTATGTCGTAGCTGACAGGACATTTCATGATGTTAAAAAATTTGGCTGGCTCTCCCTTGCCCAGATAATCAAATACTCCAGCAATATCGGCGCTGCCAAGGCAGGAGACAGACTGGGAAAGGAAAGGATGCATAGATATATAAAGGATTTTGGGTTCGGGAACAGAACAGGCATAGGCCTCCCCGGGGAGGCGCTCGGCTCGGTGCCTCCTTTAAAACAGTGGTCAAAGGTGTCCCTTGGCAATATATCCTTTGGCCAGGGCTTATCCACAACAGGGATACAGCTTTTATCTGCATTTTCTGCAATTGCAAATAAGGGCTATCTTATGAAGCCGTATGTTGTAAAGAAAATAGTAAATGGAAAGGGCGATGTTATTGAAGAAATCAGGCCGTCAGTGGTGAGAAGGGTTATATCTGAAGAAACTGCAAACAGGGTAACCGGTATTCTGAAAACGGTAACTGAAAAAGACGGCACCGGCGCAAAGGCAGCAATAGCCGGTTTTGAGGTTGCCGGCAAGACAGGCACCGCGCAAAAACCTGATCTCTCTCAAGGGGGTTATACAGCGGATAAATATGTAAGTTCATTTATAGGATTTGTTCCCGCAGATAATCCGGAGCTTGCTATCCTGGTTGCGGTTGATGAACCCGCTATCGGATTTTATGGAGGGCAGATTGCCGCCCCTGTTTTTAAGGAGATTGCCTCTCAGAGCCTTTCTTATCTCGGAATATTTTCAAAGAGCCGCAGCGCCAATCCGGATAAGCAGCCGGATAGATTATTGTATGCCGTGCAAAATACCGATTCTTCAGATGAAGAAGGAGAAGACCTTTTTCATATGCCTGATTTAAGGGATAAGACAATGCGCTCTGTCCTTAGGCTGGTAAGGGAAATTCCTCTTGATATAAAAATTTCAGGGAGCGGAAAGGCTGTGTATCAGAAGCCATTGCCAGGGGAAAGGATTACTCAGGGTGAATCGGCAGAGGTGAGGTTCAGATGAAGCTAAAAGAATTGATAAAAAATCTTCCAGGTAGTCATGTTATCGGCAATGCCGATATACCTGTCCGCGGCATTACCTATGATTCGAGGCAGGTGGGCAGGGATTTTATTTTCGCCGCTGTCAAGGGACAGCATCTTGATGGCCGTAACTTTGTCAAGGATGCATTGGCGCTGGGGGCTTCCGCTGTTATCCTGGAAGAGGCGTTGGGGGGCCTCAATGCAGTACAGATAGTAGTGCCTGATGCAAGAGAGGCGATGGCACGGGTGGCTGTGGCATTTTATGGAGAGCCTTGCATAAACATGGCCATTATTGGCGTAACAGGGACAAATGGAAAGACAACCATAACATACCTTGTAGAGTCAATATTGAGGACGGCCGGTTTCAATGCTGGGGTTGTGGGCACGATTAACTACCGCTATAAGGATAAAATTTTTAATGCGCCGCATACAACACCAGAGGCGCCTGACCTGCAAAGGATTTTCAGAGAAATGTTAGATAGTGGTGTGACCCATTGTGTTATGGAGGTTTCTTCTCACAGCCTTGCGCAGAAAAGGGTTCTTGGCTCAAGGATTATCGGCGGGGTATTTACAAATCTTACTCAGGACCACCTTGATTACCACAAGACAATGGAGGAGTATTTTGAAAGCAAGTCCATGTTATTTACTGATTTTGTGGCCAGAGAAAGGGATGGTTTTGCAGTAATAAACACAGACGACTCATGGGGGTTAAAACTCAAAACTCAAAACTCAAAACTCAAAACTATCGGATATAGCTTGAATAGTGAAGCGGAGATTAAACCTGCAAAGGCATCATTCTCTGAAAAAGGCATAGAGGCAAGCCTCAACACCCCCATTGGCGCTATAAATATTTCTTCTGTGCTTTTAGGCGAATATAATCTGCAAAATATTATGGCAGCAGTCGGTGTCGGCATAGGCCTTGCGCTGGATAAAAAGACTATAGAAAAAGGTATTGCCGCTCTAAAAAGAGTTCCGGGCAGGCTTGAAAGAATTATTTCAGAAGATGGTTTTCAGGCCGTAGTTGATTATGCCCATACAGGAGATGCATTGGAGAGGGTGATTGGCGCATTAAAGCCGCTTGCAAAGAAGAGGCTTATCACTGTATTCGGCTGCGGCGGCGACAGGGACAGGGGCAAAAGGCCTGTGATGGGAGAGATTGCAGCAAGGTTGAGCGATTTTACCATAATCACATCCGATAATCCAAGAACTGAAGACCCTCTTGAGATTATAAAAGAGGTTGAGGCGGGAATAAAAAATTACCCAAAGATACTGGATTTTAAATCTGAAATACGAAATCCGAAATCCGAATTTATTCATGGTTATACAGCCATACCTGACAGGCATGAGGCAATAATGGCTGCTGTAAATCTTGCAGCTGCTGGCGATATTATCCTTGTTGCCGGCAAGGGGCACGAGGATTACCAGATAATCGGCGACAGGCGGATTCCCTTTGAAGATACAAAGGAGATAAAGGCTGCAATGGAGGTTAGATACGGAAGTCAGAAGCCGGTAGTGAGTAGTTTTTATCCTGTATCCTGATTTCTGTATCCTTAATTTTTTATATGGTTAGGCTCAAGATAAAAGAAGTTTTAAAGGCTGTGAACGGCCGTCTTGCAAGCGGGG
>JBBTFC010000078.1:2528-3668 GCA_038042015.1 Deltaproteobacteria bacterium | reverse complement strand
GTCCCGCTTATAGCGATAAGCGGCAGTTGCGGCAAGACAACAACAAAGGAGATGATAGCGTCTATACTTAAAAACTCGCGTCCTATTATAAAGACCGAAGGAAATCTCAATAATCTTATTGGTCTTCCTCTTACGATATTCAACCTTAACAACATCCACAAGGCCGCTGTGGTTGAGCTTGGAATAAGCGAAAAAGGCGAGATGAAAAGGCTCGCTCAGATTTGCAAACCGGATGTGGCTGTTCTTACAAATATTGGCGAGGCGCATACAGCCACACTTGACAACGTAGAGGGTGTTGCATCCGCAAAGGGTGAACTCTTTGAAAGCATGGATGGCAATGGGACCGCTGTAATAAATATTGACGACCCATGGCTTAAAAAGATAGCAGAGAATATCAACTCAAAAAAGATTACCTTCAGCTTAAAGTCAAAGGCGGATGTGATGTTAAAAGAGGCGAGAGGCGAGGGGCAAGAGGCAAAAGGTTCGTCAGGGATATCCGCTGCATTCTTAGTTATGGGAGAAGAAATCCCTGTGAAGTTAAAATATGCAGGTATACATAATCTCTATAATGCCGCAGCAGCCATTGCAGCTACATTTTCCCTTGGTGCAACAAAAGAAGAGATAATAGAAGGACTCTACGCCACGGAGACTATGCACGGCAGGATGGAAATAGTTACCTTGAGAAATGGAATAACAATCATTGACGATACATACAACGCCAACCCGCTCTCTATGGAAGCGGCTCTAAAGACGCTTGCAGATATGGAGGGTAGAAGGATTGCAGTTCTTGGAGATATGTTTGAGCTGGGAGAGATGTCAGGCAGCGCCCATAAAAAGGTAGGGATGTTTGCGCAGGATGCCGGCATAGATATGCTTTTTACCATAGGTGTTTATAGCGATGATATGGCAAGCGGGGCAATGGAAAGAGGTATGTTGCCGGATAAAATATACAAGACGCAGGATAAGGCAGAGCTGATTAAGACGCTCAACAATGTAGTGAGGAAAGGCGATGTTATTCTGATAAAGGGTTCAAGGGCAGCTGCAATGGAGGAGGTATCGGACAGCCTTAAGTCTATAAACTAAACATGTTATACCATTTATTATATCCGTTAGTTAAATACCACACCCTGTTTAATGTAT
>JBBTFC010000078.1:0-2428 GCA_038042015.1 Deltaproteobacteria bacterium | reverse complement strand
ATGTTATACCATTTATTATATCCGTTAGTTAAATACCACACCCTGTTTAATGTATTTCAATACATTACATTCAGGACAATCTATGCGGTTGTGACTGCCCTGGTCTTAAGTTTTCTGGTCGGACCTTATATTATAAGAAAGCTTTCTCTTATGCAGATAGGTCAGGTGATAAGGAATGATGGCCCGGCAAGACATTTGAGTAAAGAGGGGACGCCGACAATGGGCGGTATAATCATCCTCTTTTGTATAATTGTTCCGACCTTGCTGTGGGCAAATCTTAAAAATCCGTATGTGTGGCTGCTGATAACGGTTACGGCTGGATTTGGCATAGTAGGTTTTATAGATGACTATAAAAAATGGGCGCAAAAGGACAGCCGGGGACTGCGGCCCAGTCATAAGCTTCTCGGACAGTGCATCATCGCCCTCGGCGCAGCCTTATTTCTGTATTTCACAGGGTTTAACACCTCCGTTACTGTTCCATTTTTTAAGAATGTAGTAATAGCGATGGGGTGGGTCTATATCCCATTTGTTATCCTTGTTATAGTCGGGGCGTCAAATGCAGTAAATCTCACAGATGGATTAGATGGCCTCGCTATAGGGCCGATAACAATAGCAGCAGCAACCTATATGCTTTTTACCTATCTTACAGGCCATACCAAGATAGCAAATTACCTCCAGATAATGTATGTGCCGAATAGCGGGGAGCTGACCATATTTGCAGGGGCTATGGTCGGAGCAAGCCTTGGTTTTCTGTGGTTTAACAGCTATCCTGCCCAGGTGTTTATGGGAGATGTTGGGTCTCTTGCGCTGGGAGGGTCATTGGGGACATTAGCAATTATTACAAAACATGAAATACTGCTGGTTTTAGTCGGCGGCGTGTTTGTAGTTGAGGCTCTTTCAGTGATATTTCAGGTGGGGTCGTTCAAACTCAGGGGTAAAAGAATATTCAGGATGGCCCCGATACATCATCATTTTGAATTAAACGGCTGGTCTGAGCCGAAGATCATAGTGAGGTTTTGGATAATATCCATAATACTATCGCTCATAGCAATAAGCACATTGAAACTCCGATGATGACAATGCAAACAACAATCAGTAAAGAGAGACCGCCACTTGATTTAAGAGGCAGGAATATCCTTGTAGTGGGTCTTGCGCGGACAGGGATTTCTACCGCCAGATTTTTGAAGGAGAGAGGCGCCATTGTTGCGGCTACAGATATTTTACCGGCATCTCAGATTAAAGGCATTGATGGCCTGCGCAGTAACGGCATAGAAGTAGAAACAGGCGGGCACAGTATTAAACATTTTTTAAATGCCAATCTCATTATTTTAAGCCCCGGTGTTCCTCCTGATATAGAGCCTCTTAAAGAGGCAAGAAAAAAGGGTGTGGAAATCATAAGCGAAGTGGAGCTTGCGTTCAATTTTATAAAAGAGCCTATAGTGGCTATAGCTGGAACCAATGGAAAAACAACAACAACAACCCTGATTGGCAAGATACTGGAATCAGGCGGCAATAAGGTTTTTGTCGGCGGGAATATAGGGCTTCCGTTGATTGAGTATGTTGCATCAAATCAATCTGCAGATTATATTGTTGTTGAGGTGAGCAGCTTTCAGCTTGAAGGTACGAGGAAATTCAGACCCCATATAGCCGTTCTCTTAAATATCACTGAAGACCATCTGGATAGATATGCGAGCTTTGACGAGTATGCTGCCGCAAAGTTCAGGCTCTTTGAGAATATGGAGGAAGGGGATGTTGCTATCGTAAATAACGACGACCCGGTTATAAAATCACAAGTTACAAGTCACAAGTCACAAGTAAGAACCTTTTCCTTCAGCAGCAGCCGGATTCTGAAAGAGGGAATTTACTATAAAAATGAAAACATTGTTTATTCTATGGGCAGCGAAAAAGAGTTTTATCCCACAGCAAATTTCAAACTTAAGGGTATCCACAATATAGAAAACATAATGGCTTCCATTGCCGCTGCAAAGGCCTGCGGTGTTTCGAGGGATGCAATATTAAAGACCATTGAAGAATTTAAAGGGCTTCCCCACAGGATGGAGCTTATAAGGGAGATAAATGGAACGAGCTATTATAATGATTCCAAAGGCACAAATATAGGCGCGCTTCAAAAATCCCTTGAAGGGCTTAATGCGCCTGTTATCCTTATTGCCGGCGGCAAGGACAAGGGCGGTGATTACAGAGTTTTAAATGATTTGATAAAAAATAAGGTGCGGCATCTGATACTTCTGGGCGAGGCGAAAAACAAGATAAGGGATGCCTTTGAAGGATTAACAGATATTGTAACAGTTGAGTCTTTGAAAGAGGCTGTGGATATTGCCAGCAATAAGGCTGAAAAAGGAGATGTGGTGTTATTGTCACCTGCATGCTCCAGCTTTGATATGTTCAAAGATTATAAGGAACGGGGCGA
>JBBTFC010000077.1:0-17342 GCA_038042015.1 Deltaproteobacteria bacterium | reverse complement strand
TATCAAGGATATAACCGCAATGCAATTCTAAGAGAAAAATCTTGCAAAGGATGAAAAAGGATTTATTTTAAGATTGGTAAACGGCGTGTGGGAGCATAGAAGAGAGATAGACAGGTTGATAGAGACGAATGCGGAGAATTGGTCAGTATACAGGATTACCCTTATAGACAGGAACATCCTGAGGCTTGCGGCCTTTGAAATGGTTTATTGTCCTGATATCCCGTTTAAGGTGGCTATTGACGAGGCAATAGAGCTTGGGAAGATATACGGGGCAGAGGATTCAGGTGCGTTTATAAACGGCATATTGGATAAGATAGGCCAAGGGCTTTCTTTAAAAAAAGAGGAGATTGGTAGCCGCGGGCTTTAGCCTGCGAAACCACGCACCCTAAAGGTGAATATATTAGACGGACTTATAAAACAAAGGCTTCCCCAACACATCGCCATTATCATGGACGGCAACGGCAGATGGGCGGAAAAGCGGCATCTTGGGAGAATAAACGGCCACAAAAAAGGCATTGGGGCTGTTAAGGACACAGTAGAGTTCTGCCGCGAGATTGGCATCGGCTGTCTCACCCTCTATACATTTTCAAAAGAAAACTGGAACAGGCCGCGTTCAGAGATCAGGGCGCTTATGGGACTCTTGGAACGACATTTGAGGGGCGAGCTCCTCAAACTTGTGAAGAACGGCATAAGATTTAAGGCAATAGGCAGCCTCTGGGAACTCCCCACGAACATCCAGAAGATTATAAAAGAGGTGGAAGAGAAGACAAAAGACAACAGCGAAATGGTCTTAAATCTTGCGCTTAGCTACGGTGGAAGGGCCGAGATAGTAGAGGCTGCAAAAGGGGTCGCTTTAGGGGTAAAAGAGGGCAGGATTGATATAGACGATATCACAGAGGAGTTTTTCGCAAGGCATCTCTATACTGCCGGCTGTCCGGACCCGGACCTTCTCATAAGGACGAGCGGCGAGTTCAGGATAAGCAATTTCCTTCTCTGGCAGATGGCCTATACCGAGATATATGTAACAGATGTACTGTGGCCCGATTTCACAAAACAGCATCTTATTGAAGCCCTCCTAAATTTTCAGGACAGGGAAAGAAGGTTCGGCCTCACAAGGGAACAGCTTAAAGTCGGGCAGATAGGATAGGGGGGAAATATCTGACAAGGGTAATCACCGGTCTTTTACTCGGCGTTTTATTTGTATTTTTGGCGCTCTATGCCGCTGCCTTCTGGTTTTTTGTGTTAGTTGTTTTAATAATTTGCCTTGCCCTGTTTGAATATTACAAAATAACCATTGGCAATGATAAGATTTTTTTGGTTATCGGAATTTTGTTAGGGGCAATTGTCCCTGTTATAATTTATCTGTTTGAGTATAAAGGGTTTTCCGGATATTTAATCTTTTATTTAATCTTTGCGGTTTTTTTTATCTTCATAGACTCCCTTTTTAGGTACAACCTGCCTGCCCCTGATAGAATTAATCAGGGGCTTGCCTCTGTTACCACCCGCATAGGCGCAGGGGTTCTGGGGATCATATATATAGCCTTTCCCGTTTCCCATCTTATACTGATAAGAGATCTGGAGCAGGGAAGGTTCTGGGTTTTATTTCTTGTTTGCATTATAGTTGCAAATGATACATTTGCATATTATGCTGGTAAAGGGCTTGGAAAACATAAACTCTCTCCGGTGATTAGCCCTAAAAAAACTGTGGAGGGCGCATTAGGAGGGCTCTTAGGGGGGGTTGTAGTTGCTCTCATATTTCATCATTTTTTTTTAACCCATATTTCGCTGAAAGAAATTAACGTGCTGGCGATATTCATAGGAATATTGGGACAATTAAGCGACCTCTTTGAGTCGCTTATCAAGAGAAGCGCGGGAGTAAAGGATTCAGGAGGCATTCTCCCCGGCCATGGCGGGATGCTGGACAGGATAGACAGCCTCATCTTTCCAATCCCGTTTTTGTATTATTACCTTATTTATTTCAGGTTATAAAAAAGAAGTAGGGGCGGCCCTTGTGGCCGCCAGTGGCACAGGCTTCCAGCCTGTGATGACAGGCAAGATGCCTGTCCCACCATGGGAGGGGACAAGCCCCTCTCCTACAAAAAACAGGTATTTTAGTAAAAAGTGGCTAAGATAAAAAAACTTGCAATACTAGGTTCTACAGGCTCTATAGGTCAGAATGTTCTTGAGATTGTCAGAAGACATCCTGACAGATTTAAGATATTGGCGCTTGCGGCAGGCAGAAATAAGGGGTTGTTCAGAAGGCAGGCAGAGGAATTTAAGCCGAAAATCATATCTCTTTCAGACGAAAAAGATATAAATGAATTAAAACGCTATTTATCTTACAAGCCGAAAGTTTGTTGCGGAGATGATGGTTTGCTTGAGGTGGCTGTCTGCAACGGTGTAGATTTGACTGTCTCTGCGCTGGTTGGGGCAAGCGGCCTTGAGCCAACCTTGGCAGCAATAAAGGCGGGTAAGGACATTGCCCTTGCAAATAAAGAGGTTCTTGTAATGGCAGGGAAATTGGTAATGGAGGAGGTTAGAAAAAACAATATTAATCTTCTTCCCATTGACAGCGAGCACAGCGCCATATTCCAATCTCTGATAGGGCATAAAAAAAAGGATATTAAAAGGCTGATACTTACGGCATCCGGCGGGCCGTTTTTAAATCTGCCTATCAAAAAATTATTAGGCATTAAGCCAAAACAGGCATTGAACCATCCAAAATGGAAGATGGGCAAAAAGGTTACTATTGATTCTGCAACGCTTATGAATAAAGGCCTTGAGGTAATTGAGGCCATGTGGCTTTTTGATATGCCGCCGGAAAAAATTGCCGTGCATATTCATCCCCAGAGCATTGTCCATTCTATGGTTGAATATGTAGACGGCTCAATTGTGGCACAGCTTGGCCCAACGGATATGAGAGGGCCTATATCCTATGCCCTTTCATATCCTGACGAGAGGCTTGACTGCGGTGTTGCGCCGCTTAACCTCTGCAAAATGGATAAGCTTACATTCATGGAGCCGGATGAAAAAAGATTTCCAGCGCTGCGGCTGGCGTATCATGCAATAAAGGCAGGGGGCGCTATGCCGGCAGTTTTGAATGCCGCCGATGAGGTTGCGGTAGAGGCATTTTTACAAGGAGAGATTGCGTTTACAGACATAACTGAGATTGTGGAAACCGTAATGGGAAAATATCAAAATCAAAAATCAAAAACCCGAAATCCAAAATTGAATCAGATATTGGAGGGGGATAGATGGGCAAGGGGAACGGCGAGGGGGATAGTTTTAAAAAATAGGCAGTAGGGTAGGGTGGGCTGTGCCCGCCCTACTAAAAAAGGGGATACAATGACAACATTAATATCATTCTTGGTGGTTCTCGGCATTTTAGTCTTTATCCACGAGCTTGGCCATTTTATTATGGCAAAGCTTTCTGGGGTAGGTGTATTAAAATTTTCTCTCGGCTTTGGGCCGAAAATAATCGGCATAAAAAGGGGAGAGACCGAATATCTTATCTCCGCACTTCCGCTGGGCGGCTATGTGAAGATGGTAGGTGAATCAACCGATGAAGAGGTTAAACCTGAAGAGAATGAAAAATCATTTGCCAATAAGCCTATTTCAAAAAAGGCGGCAATAGTGGTGGCAGGGCCGATAATGAACCTTGTTTTGGCATTTGTCCTTCTGCCGCTTATATACCTCATCGGAATTCAAATACCCGCATATTTAGATAAAGAGCCGATAATCGGCTATGTTGTAAAGGGTGAAATTGCCGATAAGGCAGGCTTAAAAAAAGGAGATATAATACTATCTATTGATGACGAATCAATAAAAAACTGGGAAGGGTTGAATACTGCCATTATATCTAATCCGAATAGATCCCTCAAACTCAAGATTAAAAGGGATGGGGCGTTAAAAGAGATCCTATTTACACCTGAGGCGTCTTCCCGTACAGGCGGAGGGATTGCAGGATTTCTCCCTCCCGTTAGCCCTGCAGTAGGCGGTCTGAATAAGGGATTGCCTGCTGACAAGGCAGGGCTTAAGATCGGCGACACAATCCTTTCTGTAAATGGCGTAAAGATAGACCACTGGATAGAACTTCAGCAGGCCATTCAAAATAACAAGGCAGAAGAAAAGTTGCTGCTGATAAAAAGAGGAAGCGAAACTTTTACCGTCGGCATTAAACCTGAGTTGAATGAGGATATAAAGGCATATGTCATAGGCATATCGCCTCTTCAGGAGACGATTACACGACGTTATGGTCCGGTAGGGGCAGTAATAGAAGGAACAAAAAAGATGGGAGAGCTGACCATTATGACCTTTGTGATTATAAAAAAGCTCTTTGTCGGAGAGATATCTATCAAGACCCTTGGCGGACCTTTGATGATTGCCCAGGTGGCCGGTCAGGCCGCAGAATCAGGTCTGACAGCGCTTCTCTCGCTTACGGCCTTCCTGAGTCTCCAGTTGGGCATATTAAACCTTTTGCCAATACCTGTCTTAGACGGCGGTTTCATTGTATTCTTTGGCATAGAGGCTTTAAGAGGTAAACCGCTTAGCGAAAAGGTCATGACTATTGTCCAGAATATAGGCATCGGTCTCTTGGTTTTATTGATGGTATTTGTAACATATAATGATGTGATGCGGCTTGATATAATAGATATGATAAGGCGCGTTTTGCATTTGTAGCGTAATTACCCAAGCCCAAACCCCACTCTTGAAACAATCCAAAAACTCGCCAAAGCTTTGGGCGTTGGCGTTGATGATTTAATAAAGTAGATTTATGGCAAAAGTGAATTATACGAAAGCAAAATCAGAAAAATTACAGGAATACATCAAAGAGCAAAAAGGTAAAAAACTTTTCGGTGGAATGTAGTAGTAGATAAAAAATAGTCGCTGCCGAAAAATCCGTCCGTACAAAAAATTTGAGAGCGAAGCCCAATCAGGTGGGCGAAAAGGGAGGGGGGAACTGCCCGACCCGTGGCCATTCTTGCGATTGTTAATTTTCTTTACATTCCTCTTGACAAATAATTTTACATAAACTAAACTTAAAGCAGGTCGCAGTAATTACTAAAAGCGAGGTAAAATATAACTATGCTTTCGAAATTTATCCAACAAATGCGTAAAAAACACAATCTGACGCAGGAGTTTTTGGCGTCAAAGATTGGTGTTTCCCGGCCGACTTATATCCAGATAGAGCATGGCGAGAAGGATTTAACTATTTCCGCAGCCCAAAAACTTGCTGATATTTTTGGCATTGTTTTTGATGATTTTGTTCAGGGCAAAGAAAGTCCATCTCCTAAAATAGAGTTGGAAAAGCGGGCAATGCCTAAAAAAATAAAACAAGAAATACGAATTTCCGTTCCTCAAGAAAATATTATAAAACTCAAAGAAACACTTTTGTATATTTTAGAAAAAATTGGAGCATTGCCAAATATTGGCGAGGCGGTGATTTGCAAAATTTTATATTTCGTTGATTTTGATTATTATGAGAAATACGAAGAACAGCTTATTGGCGCCACATATATTAAAAATCATCATGGCCCCACGCCAGCAGCTTTTACTGAAATTGTTAAACAAATGGAGCGCGATAACGATTTGGTCCGCGTGGTTAAAAAGTATTTTCAATATGACCAAAAAAAATATCTGCCGCGCAGAAAGGCCGATTTATCTATTTTTTCCGCTCGCGAGAAGGAATTGATTGATGCGGAAATAGAAAGATTCAAGGATTTTAACGCAAGCAAAATAAAGGAATACTCGCACAATGATGTCCCATGGATTGGAGCAAAAGATTTACAGCCAATCAGTTATGAGGCGGTTTTTTACCGAACACCGGAGTTTTCTGTAAGACAATATGACGATGAACTATAGTGAAACTGCCGAATTCGCGCGCGATTTTAAGAGGTTGCTTAAAAAATTTCCGTCGCTCACGGAAGATCTCGCGGTAGTTAAGCAGTACGATATTGAACTTTTTCATTGCCAAAAGATTGATAGGCATGGCATTTCTAAAATAGAAAATGTTGGGAATAGCGAAGATCTGCAATTTTTCAAAATTAAAAAGTTTGCTTGCAAAGCGTTGAAAGGACGGGGATCAAAAAGCGGGATTAGAGTAATTTACGCTTTTCATTGCGCCAACCTAAAAATTGATTTTATTGAGATATATTTCAAGGGCGACAGGGAAAATGAAGACCGTGAAAGAATTAAAGAGTATTTGAAAAAATTTGCTCCATGAAGATACTTGCCATAGACACATCCACTGCATCAGGGAGCATTGCGCTGCTTGATGATGACCAAATTATTGCTGAATTAACAACCTGCACCCAAAAGACCCATGTGGAGAGACTGCTGCCTTTGATAAAGACCCTTCTCAGCAGTATCAACACAAAGATAGAAGATGTAGATGGTTTTGCGCTGACTATCGGCCCGGGTTCTTTTACAGGACTGCGGATCGGGCTTGCTGCCATAAAGGGACTTGCATGGAGTTTAAATAAACCTGTTGTTGGGGTTTCAACATTAGAAGCCCTTGCAATGAATATCCCGTATTCTGATAAACCAATTTGCCCTATATTAGATGCGAGAAAAAAAGAGGTTTACGCTGGCATCTATAAAGTTGACGGTCATTGGCCCATATCCGTGATGCCTGATTTAGCGATAAGTCCGGAGGCCCTCGTTGAGAAAATTAAAGAGCCGACAATATTTATAGGCGACGGCATAAAGATAATTTCGGAGCTAAAATCGGAAATCGCAAATCGCAAATCGCAAATTGTTTTTGCCCCCTCTCATCTCTGGTCAATAAAGGCATTAAACATTGGTTTGCTTGCATGGAAGAGGTTTAAGAAAGGAGATGCCGGCGTCCCTGAAAAGATAAACTTGAATTATCTGAGGCCTTAGGAGGTAGAGATTAAATTGACAAGATAGGAATGTTGTAATAATATCTATTACCGTAATCTAAAATAAAAAGGAGGCCATTCTTATGAACGAATCAGGCGGAAACTTTTTAAAGGGATTACTTGAAGGAGATTCAGAATTTAGAAGGATTTACGAGGCTCATAGAAACTATGAAAAAAAAGCTGCAAAGCTCAGCAAGAAAATTTATCTAACAGCAGAAGAAGAGGTTGAAGAAAAAAGGCTTAAGAAAATGAAATTGACGCAGAAGGACAGGATGGAAGAGATAGTTTTAAGACATAGAGATTAAAAAAGGCTAAGGTTGAGGCTGAGGATAAGAAAATGAAATATTTAATCTCAACCTTAACCTTAACCTCAACCTTTTAAGTAATTTATGCGAAGCGACAGAATAAAAAAAGGGCTTGAAAGGGTTCCACACAGGGCGCTCCTTTACGCAACCGGTCTTACAAAAGAGGAGATGGAGAGGCCGTTTATCGGCGTTGCCACATCTTTTAACGACCTTGTGCCGGGCCATATCGGCATGAGAACCCTTGAAAGGTTTATTGAAAAAGGCGTTCATACAGGCGGCGGCCATTCATTCTTTTTCGGCGTTCCTGCTATATGCGACGGCATTGCGATGGGCCATACAGGCATGCACTATTCCCTGCCGAGCAGGGAACTTATTGCCGACATGATTGAGTCTGTTACAATGGCGCATGCCCTTGACGGACTTGTGCTTCTTACAAATTGCGATAAGGTTACCCCCGGTATGCTCATGGCTGCCGCACGGCTTGATGTGCCTTCAATAATTGTAACAGCAGGACCGATGCATACAGGCATGTATAAGATGAAGCGCCGCTCGTTTGTCCGTGATACATATGAGGCAATAGGCAGGTTTAAAAACAAAGAGATAACAGAGGAAGAGCTTTCAGACCTTGAGTTTTGCGCCTGCCCCGGCGGCGGCTCGTGTCAGGGGATGTATACTGCAAACACAATGGCATGTGTTACCGAATCGCTCGGCATGTCCCTGGTCGGGTGTGCAACCGGTCTTGAAGGCTCTGCGGATAAGAGACGTATTGCGTTTGATTCCGGTGTGAGAATAGTGGGGATGGTAGAGGAAGATTTGACACCAAGAAAGATTATGACAAGGGATGCGTTTGAAAATGCCATACGAATTGACATGGCGCTTGGCGGCTCAACTAATACAGCGCTCCACATCCCGGCCATTGCACATGAGGCAGGGATAGAACTGCCCCTTGAACTCTTTGATACGATAAGCAGAGAGACGCCCAATATCGTTAAATTGGAGCCGGCAGGCGACTATTTTATGGAAGATTTGGAGTATGCCGGCGGGATACCGGCAGTTATGAACAGGTTGAAAAAATCTTTAAAAGACAATATAACTGTCTCAAAAAAGAATATAAAAGAGATTGCAGAAAGTGCAAAGGTTATTGACAGTGATGTAATAAGGACAAAAGAAAACGCATATTATAAAGAAGGCGGCATTGCAGTTTTAAAAGGAAATCTTGCTCCCAATGGCTGTGTTGTCAAACAGACTGCTGTAAATGAAAAGACAAAACATTTCATAGGCAGGGCAAGGTGTTTTGATTCAGAGGAATCTGCAATGCAGGCAATACTCGGAGGAAAGATAGATACAGGGGATGTAGTTGTAATAAGGTATGAAGGCCCAAAAGGCGGGCCGGGCATGAGGGAGATGCTTGCGCCGACAGCGACAATAACAGGCATGGGAATGGCTGATAAGGTTGCTCTAATAACCGACGGCAGATTTTCCGGAGGCACACGTGGGCTGTGCATAGGGCACATATCGCCGGAGGCAATGGAAGGCGGGCCGATTGCATTTATTCAGGATGGCGATGAGATAGAGATAGATATTCCAAATAGAAAGATTGAGTTGAGGGTTGAGAATAGTGAGTTGAATAAAAGAAAGGCAAACTGGAAGCCGCCGGAGCCAAAGATTAAGACAGGCTGGCTTTCCAGATATGCAAAGGTTGTAACATCGGCAAATACAGGGGCTGTGGTGAAATAAAAATATATCTTTGTAACTATAAGAGTCATTATGAAAAAAACAGGCGCGCAAATATTCATTGAAAGCCTTTTAAAAGAAGGGGTGGATACCATTTTCGGTTATCCTGGCGGCGCTGTATTGCCTGTATATGATGCGCTTTATGGCGTAACTGCCTTGAAGCATATATTAGTGCGCCATGAGCAGGGCGCTGTTCACATGGCAGACGGCTATGCAAGGGCATCAGGAAAACCGGGGGTTGTTTTGGTTACCTCAGGTCCTGGCGCAACAAATACTGTGACAGGGATTGCAACGGCATATATGGATTCTATTCCAATTGTTGTCTTTACAGGGCAGGTGCCCACCCCGCTTATCGGCAACGATGCCTTTCAGGAGGCGGATATTGTGGGCATCACAAGGCCATGCACAAAACACAATTATCTGGTTAAGGATGTGAGAGATCTGGCAAAGATTATCAAAGAGGCATTTTATATAGCCGCAACAGGCAGGCCAGGGCCTGTGCTTGTTGATATGCCGAAAGATGTGCTCAGTGCGTCGTGTGAATTTAAGTATCCGGAAAAGGTCGAGCTGAAAAATTATCAACCGACTTACAAAGGACATCCGGGACAGATTAAAAAAGCCGTTGAAATAATCCTCAAGGCAAAGCGGCCTGTGCTATACACTGGCGGCGGCGTTATCTTATCGGATGCGGCAGATGAACTGAAAATACTTGCAGAGAAGCTGCATATTCCGGTTACCAACACGCTTATGGGTCTTGGCGGATTTCCCGGCACACATCCGTTATTTATGGGCATGCTGGGCATGCACGGGACATACGTCGCAAACATGGCTGTCACAAACACGGACTGTCTCATCGCCATCGGAGCCAGGTTTGATGACAGGGTTACCGGAAAGATAGATGAATTTGCGCCTTATGCAAAAATAATCCATATTGACATTGACCCGACATCCATCAGCAAAAATGTCAGGGTGGATGTGCCGATTGTCGGCGATGTAAAATCGGTTCTCAGGGATATGGTTAAGGCGCTGGACGAAACAAAGGGACACCATACCCACAAACAGACCTTATCGGAATGGCATGACCAGATACAACAATGGGCGGAGACCCATAAACTTTCTTACAAACTGAATGAGAAAAAGATAAAACCCCAGTATGTAATAGAAAGGATTTATGACCTGACAAAGGGCAAGGCTATTATCACAACAGAGGTGGGACAGAACCAGATGTGGGCGGCGCAGTTTTATAAATTTGATAAGCCGAGAACATTTCTTACATCAGGCGGCCTTGGCACCATGGGTTTTGGCTTCCCTGCCGCTATCGGCGCGCAGCTTGCATTTCCCGATAAGATTATTATTGACATTGCAGGCGACGGCAGTATCCAGATGAATATTCAGGAACTCGCAACAGCAGTTCAATACAAACTGCCGGTTAAGGTGGCAATACTTAATAATAGATTTCTTGGTATGGTCAGGCAGTGGCAGGAGTTTTTCTATGAAAAGAGATATTCCTATACCTGCATGGGTGATTTCGCCCCTGATTTTGTAAAAGTGGCCGAGGCGTACGGCGCTGTCGGACTCAGGGCAACTAAACCAAATGAAGTAGATGCTGTTATAAAAGAGGCCATTGCTGTAAAGAATAAGCCTGTATTCATGGACTTTCAGGTTGACAGCGAAGAAAATGTCTATCCAATGGTTCCAGCGGGACAACCGTTGAATAAAATGCTGTTGGTGTGAGAGGTAAATAAATGTATGCGTCATACCCTATCTGTTCTTGTAGATAACGAGTTCGGGGTTTTAAGCAAGGTTAGCGGCCTTTTTTCCGGCAGGGGGTTCAATATTGAGAGCCTCTGCGTTGCTGAGACTCTTGACCTAAAGGTCTCAAGGATGACGATTGTTACTACAGGAGACGATCAGATTGTCGAGCAGATTACAAAACAGTTGAATAAGCTTATAAATGTTATCAAGGTTTCTGACCTTACTGCAGAGGAGCATATTGAGCGGGAACTTGCCATGATAAAGGTGAATGTGGACGCAAAGGACAGGGCTGAGATACTGAGCATAGTTGACATATTCAGGGCAAAGGTTATTGATGTAAGTCCTATCACATACACGATTGAGATGACTGGCGACAATGAAAAGGTAAAGGCAATCATGGAGCTTTTAAAGCCATTTGGGATAAAGGAGATAGTCAGGACCGGAAAGATTGCTGTGGCGAGAAGCCCGAAGACTGGGAGATAAAGGTTAAAGCCGCAGGTTGAAAGATAAGAAAACTTAAATTTTACAACTAAATGAAATGGAGGATATAAATGAAGGTTTACTACGACAAGGATGCTGATATAGAGATTATCAGGTCTAAAAAGGTGGCGGTTATTGGTTACGGCAGTCAGGGTCATGCGCACTCGCAGAATTTAAAAGACAGCGGGGTTGATGTGGTAGTAGGACTGCGAAAAGACGGCGCTTCGTGGAAAAAGGCGGAGACAGCAGGCCTGAAGGTTATGGAAGTGGGAGGCGCTGTAAAGCAGGCGGATGTGGTGATGATACTTGTGCCGGATGAGCTGCAGGGTGATTTATATAAACATGAGATTGCGCCGAACCTTAAAAAAGGCGCGTATCTGGCCTTTGCGCACGGGTTCAATATCCATTTTGGCCAGATTGTTCCTGATGCAAATATAAATGTATTTATGGCTGCGCCAAAAGGGCCAGGGCATTTGGTAAGGCATGAATATACAAAAGGCAACGGTGTCCCCACGCTCATTGCCATTCATCAGGATCCGTCAAAGGATGCTAAAGCAGTGGCGCTTGCCTACGCATCTGCCATTGGAGGCGGAAGGGCAGGCATTATTGAAACTACCTTTAAAGATGAAACAGAGACAGATTTATTTGGAGAACAGGCTGTTTTGTGCGGTGGAACAACAGCCCTTATAATGGCAGGCTATGAGACGCTGATTGAGGCAGGCTATCCTGAGGAGATGGCGTATTTTGAGTGCCTGCATGAATTAAAACTCATTGTTGATTTGATATACGAGGGCGGAATATCCAATATGAGATATTCCATCAGCAATACAGCCCAGTACGGCGATCTGACCAGAGGGCCAAGGATAGTAACCGAAGAGACAAAAAAAGAGATGAAAAAGATACTGGCGGAGATTCAAAGCGGCGCATTTGCAAAAGAATGGATGCTGGAAAATAAGGCAAATAAACCAGTGTTCACTGCGCTTACAAGAAAAGGACAGAATCACCCCATAGAACAGGTGGGCGAAAAACTCCGCGCCATGATGCCGTGGCTTAAGAAGGGTAAGATAGTAGATAAGACGAAAAATTAATTGGAGTGAAGCGAGATGCGTATTCCTTTGGCCAGGGAGGGTTATCCCTTTATCCTGGCCTCAATTTTTGGTACAATAATTTTATTTCTGGCCGGTTTTAAAAGCGTAAGTTATCTATCAGGCGGATTGACTATTTTTATTGTCTCATTTTTCCGCGACCCTGAAAGAGACATACCGTCTGAAACCGATGCCATAATATCCCCTGCAGACGGCAGGATAATTATTGTTGACAGGGTATTTGAAGACCGTTTTATGAAACAGGACGCGATAAAGATAAGCATATTCATGAATGTCTTCAATGTTCATGTCAACAGGGTTCCGGCATCAGGCAAGGTATCTGGTGTTTTTTATAATCCCGGCAAGTTTTTCTCGGCTGATAAGGATAAGGCATCTCTTGAGAATGAGCAGAATGCCTTGCTCATAGAGGCTGACAACAGCAAGAGATTTGTTGTAAACCAGATTGCCGGACTTATTGCGAGAAGGATTGTGTGCTATGCAAAAGAGGGAGATAAAATAGAAAGAGGAAAACGATTCGGCATGATAAGATTCGGCTCAAGGATAGATGTATATCTGCCTGTGGATTGCAGGATAAATGTCAAAGCGGGTGATAAGGTAAAGGCTGGTAGTTCAATATTGGCGTATTGGTGAGAGATGATAGACCAGGAGATAAAAATAAAACAAAAAGGGAGCGGCATTAAAAAAGGGATATACATTCTTCCTAATCTGATTACGTCTGCCAGCCTTTTCGGCGGTTTTTACTCTATTATTGCATCCATTGACGGACATTTTCAAAAGGCGGCAATTGCCATCTTCATATCAGCGGTATTGGACGGTATGGATGGAAGGGTTGCCAGGCTGACCAAGTCAACAAGCAAGTTTGGCGTGGAATACGATTCGCTTGCAGATTTGGTGGCATTTGGCCTTGCGCCCGGCATATTGATATTTACATGGGCGCTCAGACCTTTCGGCAGATACGGCTGGCTGGCTGCATTTCTCTATGTTGTATGCGGGGCATTAAGGCTTGCGCGGTTCAACATACAGATAGATACTGTTGAGAGTAAAAGGTTCAACGGGCTGCCGATACCGGCTGCTGCCAGTTTAGTGGCCTCTACTGTTCTTTTATTTTTTTATTTCGGCCATGACGAAATCACGAAACATATAACTATATTGGTTATGGTCTATATGCTTGCATTTCTTATGGTCAGCAATGTCAAGTTTTATGGTTTTAAAGAACTCAGCCTTATCAAACGTATGCCGTTCAGGCTGCTGGTTGGATTGATACTGCTGTTGATTGTCGTAGCGGCAGAGCCGCAGGTGACATTATTTATTTTGACATTGGGTTACGCATTGTCAGGGCTGGTTGTTACATTATTTGACAGACGCGCAAAAAAGGCTGTCGTTCAAAATATCCCGCGCAAGGGAGAGGAGATTTTTAAGAAGTGACAGAACATGTAAAGATATTTGACACAACACTCAGGGACGGCGAGCAGTCTCCCGGCGCCTCCATGAATGTGGAGGAAAAGTTAATAATTGCCAGACAGCTTGCAAGGCTTGACGTGGATATAATTGAGGCAGGCTTTGCAATAAGCTCGCCCGGAGATTTTGAGGCTGTTAAAAGAATTGGCCGCGAGGTTGAAGGTCCTGTTATTTGCAGTCTTGCAAGGGCAAAGCCTGAGGATATTGACAGGGCATGGGAGGCATTAAAAGACGCGGCCAGGCCCAGGATACATACATTCATCTCCACCTCGGATATACATCTCAAACATCAGTTCAGGATGACGAGAGGAGAGGCTAAAAAGCGGGCTGTTGAGATGGTCAGGAGGGCAGAGGGCTATGTGGATGATGTAGAGTTTTCTCCAATGGATGCGAGCCGTTCTGACAGGGAATATCTGTATGAGGTTTTAGAGGCTGTTATAGATGCGGGCGCAACAACCGTTAATATACCGGATACAGTTGGTTATGCAATCCCTTCTGAATTTGGCGCATTGATAAAGGGCATAAAGGAAAATGTCTCCAATATAAAAAAGGCGGTAATATCGGTCCACTGCCACAATGATCTGGGGCTTGCAGTCGCAAATTCTCTTGCTGCTGTAATGAACGGCGCCAGGCAGGTGGAATGCACCATAAACGGCATTGGAGAGAGGGCTGGGAACGCATCGCTCGAAGAGATAGTGATGATATTACGGACCCGGAAGGATATCCTTAATATTGACACAAGGATAGTTACAGAGCATATATATCCGACAAGCAGGCTTATAAGCAGCATTACAGGCATAATGGTTCAGCCGAATAAGGCAATTGTGGGGGACAATGCCTTTGCCCACGAATCAGGGATTCATCAGGACGGTCTTTTGAAAGAGAAGACCACCTACGAGATAATGAGGCCTGAATCCATCGGTCTTGCCAAGTCAACGTTGGTCATGGGAAAACATTCAGGAAGGCACGCCTTCAAAATAAGGCTTAAGGAATTGGGCTATGAATTATCTGATGAAAATTTAAATAAGGCGTTTGAAAGATTTAAAGTCCTTGCTGACCGGAAAAAAGAGGTTTTTGACGAGGATATTGAGGCCATTGTTGCTGATGAGGTTTTGAGGATAGAGATACCTGAGAGGTTTAAACTGGATAAGTTAAATGTTGTAAGCGGCACAGAATCAACCCCTACTGCAACAGTGGAGATGTTCATAGACGGCAAGCATGTAAAAGAGGCAGGGTTTGGCGACGGGCCGGTTGATGCGGTTTATAAGACCATTGCAAAGATAACAAAGACAAAGAGCAAACTCCTGCGCTATTCAGTGAATGCCATAACAGGCGGCACCGACGCGCAGGGAGAGGTTACCGTTCGCTTGCAGGAAAATGACCATATAGCGCTGGGACAGGGCGCGCATACCGATATTATAGTCGCCAGCGCCAAGGCGTATATAAATGCGTTGAATAAACTGGAGTATAAAAAGAGAGAGAAGAAGGAGCGGGTGGTGTGATGCCGATGACCATTACTGAAAAGATACTTGCAAAACATGCCGGGCTTAAAGAGGTTAAGCCAGGCCAGCTCATAAATGCAAAGGTGGATATTGCCCTGGGCAATGACATTACTGCGCCTATTGCAATAAAGGAGTTTAAGGCAAGCGGCGCAAAAAAGGTTTTCAATAAAAATAAGGTTGTGCTTGTGCCTGACCACTTTACGCCGAATAAGGATATAAAATCTGCTGAGCAGTGCAAGGTTTTAAGAGAATTTGCAAAGGAGCAGAAATTGACGCATTATTTTGACGGCGGGGATGTAGGCGTGGAACATGCGCTGCTTCCTGAAAAGGGAATAGTTGTGCCTGGCGATCTGGTTATAGGCGCTGACAGCCATACCTGCACATACGGCGCGCTGGGGGCATTTGCAACCGGTGTCGGTTCAACTGATTTGGCTGCTGCAATGATTACAGGCGAGGCATGGTTCAAGGCGCCTGAATCAATGAAGTTTATATTTAAAGGCAAGCTGAATAAATGGGTTGATGGAAAAGACCTTATACTCTACACCATAGGCGATATCGGCGTTGATGGCGCATTGTATAAGGCAATGGAATTCTCTGGCCCGGCTATTGAAAGGCTTTCTATGGACAGCCGCCTCTCTATGTGCAATATGGCTATTGAGGCAGGGGGGAAGAACGGGATAATAGCGCCTGATAAGATTACAAAGGCATATGTGGATAAAAGGGCAGAGAGGCCGTATAAATTCTATGCAAGTGACGAAGATGCAGTTTACTGCAATGTGAGAGAATACGATTGCGCAAAGATAGAGCCTCAGGTGGCGTTTCCCCATCTTCCAGAGAACACAAAAAACATCACAGAGGTTGGAAATATACCAATTGACCAGGTAGTCATCGGCTCCTGTACAAACGGGAGGATGGAAGATTTGAGAGTGGCCGCAAAGATATTAAAGGGCAAAAAGGTTGCGCCTTATGTGAGATTGATTGTGATACCGGCAACCCCGTTTATCTACAAACAGGCAATGGAAGAAGGACTGTTTGAGATTTATCTTAAGGCAGGGGCGATAATCAGCCCGCCTACATGCGGCCCGTGCCTCGGCGGACATATGGGGATACTTGCAGAGGGAGAGAGGGCTCTTGCAACAACCAACAGAAACTTTGTAGGCAGGATGGGGCATCCCAAGAGCGAGGTATATCTTGCCAACCCCGCAGTTGCCGCAGCAACAGCCGTAAAGGGCAGGATTGCCCATCCGGATGAGGTAGTGAAAAAATGAATTATGAAGATTACAAAGGACATGATAGTTGAAGACGTATTAACCAAACATCCGGAAACCCTGGATGTGTTTGTTAAGCAGGGGCATTGTTTCGGGCTTCTGGCAAATCCGGTTGCAAGGAAATCCCTGGCAAAATTAGTTACCATTGGACAGGCGTGCAAGCTCCATTTTATAGATTTAGAAAAACTAATGAAAGAGCTGAACGAAGTTGTGGAAAAGACAGGGGGAAAGAAGGCATGAAATTTACAGGCAAGGCATGGAAATTCGGGGCGGATATTGATACCGACCAGATTATACCTGCAAGATATTTAAATACATCCGACCCAAAGGAACTGGCAAAACACTGCATGGAGGATGCTGATCCGCAATTTGTCAATAAGATGAAGGCTGGCGATATTATCGTTGCTGATAAAAATTTCGGCTGCGGCTCATCAAGGGAACATGCGCCCATTGCGATAAAGGCAGCGGGGATATCCTGCGTTATAGCAAAGAGCTTTGCAAGGATATTTTACCGCAATTCATTTAATATGGGGTTTCCGATATTTGAATCGCCTGATGCGATCAGCGCCATAGATGAAGGCGATAAAATAGAGGTTGATATGGATACCGGCAAAATTGTAAATCTGACAAAAAAGAAGATCTTTCATAGTCAGCCAATCCCGCCATTTATGCAGGAACTTATCAATACTGGTGGATTGATGGAATGGGTAAAGAAGAAAGGAAAAAGGGGGATGTGATGAAGAAGGAAGCCGTAAGAAGCAAAACAATATCCAGTGAGAGGATCAATATAGAAAACAAGACCATCTGGGTGGACTTGAAGGAGAATGAAGGGGGTAAATTCCTGCAGATTGCA
>JBBTFC010000076.1:0-18820 GCA_038042015.1 Deltaproteobacteria bacterium | reverse complement strand
AAGCTGCAGATTACTCCGCGCCTTAAGCCATTCCCTTATCCTGGCCTTCGCCCCGTTAAGCGTATATTTTTCGTCATACAAAAGTCTTTTTATCTCTAATATAAGCTCAACATCCCTTTTCCTGTAAACCCTCTGATTTGACTTAGATTTCTGAGGGTTTATTATCTTGAACTCTGTTTCCCAATATCTCAGGACATAAGGCTTCACCCGTGTTATCTTGCTAATTTCACCTATCTTAAAGTAGAGCTTATCAGGGATATTAACCTTCATTTACTCTTAGTGGGCAGCAAATAGTTTTGAGTTGCCGCATACCGCTTACTTATTAATATTGACCGAATCCTTTAGTATCTGACTTGGTTTAAATGTCAAAACCCTTCTGGCTGTTATAGTCATATCTTTACCTGTCTGGGGGTTTCTCCCCCTCCTTGCCCTTTTCTGTCTTACCATAAAATTTCCAAAACCTGATATTTTTACATTCTCCTCTTTTTCAAGAGACTCCTTTATTTTCTCAAATATCAGTTCCACCACTTCCGTTACATCTTTTTTTGAAAAACCGACCTTTTCAAAGATATTTTCTACAATATCTGCCTTGGTCATTTTATACCCCCTTGTCGCCTTGCTCTATTGCAAAATGTAAATTATAAATATGAAATTGCAGTAAGGCTCACTCTCCTCTAATCTCTACCCCGAATCTTGTCTTTAAACTTTCTAATACAGTTGAATGAACATTAGTAACTTCATCATCGGTCAACGTCCTATCAGGAGAACGATACATAAAGCGAATGGCCATGCTGTGTTTGCCATCTGGAATATTTTCACCGTAGTATACATCAAATACATTAACTTCCTCAAGAAGTTTGATGCCCAATCCCTTAATAGCATTATAAATTCTCTGGAACGGGATTTCCTTCTCTATTATCATTGCCACATCCCTGACTATCATTGGATATTTGGGTATGGAGCTGTATCTTTTGGGACTGCTTGTCGCCGCAGCAATAATCTGCATATCCAGTTCAAATATATATGCAGACTGTCTTATGTCCAGCCTCTGCATAATATCCGGATGAATCTCGCCAACTATTCCAATTCGCTTATCATCAGCCTCAATAACAGCAGCCTTGCCGAGGTGTAAAAATGGGATATCTGCTTTGGAAGCAAAGATATATCTCTCAACACCAAGCCCTGTTAAAATCTGTTCCACCGCCCCTTTGATGTCATAAAAGTCTGCGCTGTCTTTTCCTGTGTTCCATGCCTCTTTGCACCTAAGGCCGCTTATCAGGCCGCTTATCATATTCCTCTCTCCAGTTTCTTTTTCTTTGGGGATAAATATCCTGCCGATCTCAAAAACCCATATATCATGGTTATTATGATTTAGATTATACTGCATGGTTTGCAAAAGGCCAGGGACAAGGCTCTGCCTCATTATGGACTGCTCTTCTGTCAATGGATTCAGAAGTTTCAAACCATTTTTTATATCAGATGCTGTAATCTCAAAAAACCTTGGCGATATAAAGCTGTAATTAACAGCCTCAAGAAAACCATTGTTGGTTAAAATATCCCTCGCCTTCTCTTTCATCAAATCATCCCCTTTTGTTTCTGCGGTTGACAATCTGGCCGTAGGAAGGGTAGCGGGTATTTTTTCGTAACCGTACAGCCTTGCAATCTCTTCTATTATGTCTATCTCTTTAATCAGATCAACCCTGAATGAAGGCGGTGTAACATCCCACATCGCGTCGTCTTTGTTTTTTAATTTTACCGGCTTAAAACCAATGCCGAGGTTGTTGAAACAATCCTCAACCTCTTTTTTATGTATGTTTATCCCAAGAATTTTATTAATCCTTGAAAGCCCGGCCTTAATAGATAGAGGCTTGTACTGCCGCGGGTATTTGTCAACAGCTCCATTTGCCATAATATTACCGTCCGCAAGCTCAACTATCATTTGAGCAGCCCTGTCCAATGCCTTTGTTACACCCTCTATATCCACACCGCGTTCAAATCTGTAAGATGACTCAGTGAAAATCCCTAATGTCTTAGATGTCCTCCTGACACAGGAAGGGTCAAACCAAGCGCTTTCAAGGAGGATATTTTTTGTTGCATCATTTATCTCTGTTTCCTTACCCCCCATTATGCCTGCCAGGGCAATAGGCCTTTCCTTATCTGCAATAACGAGCATTTCCTGTGTAAGTGTCCTCTTAAAACCATCAATGGTCTGTATCTTTTCATTTTCATCAGCCCTTCTTATGATAATTTGTTTATCAGAGATAAGGTCGTAATCAAATGCGTGCAGCGGCTGGCCATATTCAATCATCACATAATTTGTTATATCCACCACATTATTTATTGACCTGAAACCGGCTGATTCCAGTCTGCGCTTTAGCCAATCAGGTGAAGGCGCTGTTTTGATATTTTCAATAACCATCGCGGCATACCGTCTGGACATAGACGGCTCTTTAATGGAAACAGTTATATGTTTTGAGTTTTGAGTTTTAAGTTTTAAGTTCTGGATTTTGAGTTTTGAGTTTTGAGTTTTGAGTGTAGTTTTTGTTATGGCAGCTACTTCCCGCGCTATTCCCATGATGGATAAACAATCCGGCCTGTTGGGCGTAACATTCACATTCAATATGCTGTCGTTCAGACCCATTGCCTCTGTAAAATCTTTGCCAATTGGGAAGTCCTGCGGTAGAATCATGATGCCTTCTGACACATCCTTGAAGCCGAGCTCAGTCTCAGAACACATCATCCCTTCAGATTCAACGTCGCGTATCTTTGTCTTTTCTATTTTTATACCCCCCGGCAGTATTGCCCCGGGAAGCGCCAGCGCCACCTTATCGCCATCTTTCATATTCCTGGCGCCGCAAACAATGGCGTGAATCCCCTTATCTGTCTTCACCTTGCAAAAGGAAAGCCTGTCTGCATTGGGATGCTTTTCTACGGAGAGTATCTGCGCTGTCACAACACCGCTAATCCCTTTGTCCAATGCCTCAATGCCCTCTACCTCCAGACCTGCCATAGTGAGCCGTTTTGCAAGCTCGTCAGGCGGGGGGAGTTTTTTTACATATTCTTTAAGCCAGTTATAACTAACCTTCATTGAGCGCTAAACCTCTTTTAAATCAATCCGAAATAATCGGGCAACCCATTTTATTATAATAATTTAAGATCAAAATATTAAGTGGCGACTGGCAATGTCAATTTGAGATTTCCACCGCAAAACGAGCAAAACAACCACGTTGGATCTATATCCCTTTTACAGGACGGACAAATATCCTTGAGTTTATAACCGCACTTAGGACATGCACTCATATTTTCATGCAACTTTTCTGCACAGTGCGGGCATTCTGTAATATCCTCGCCTAATTCGACAAAGAGGACTCTTATTAACTCTTCTACTGTGGTTAGCCCATCCAATGCCTTTTTGATACCATCGTCTCTGAGCGAAGTCATGCCTTTTGCAGCAGCCTCTTTTTTTATTACCCCTTCTGACGCATCTGTTCTAATAAGCTCCTTGATGGCTGATTCTACAGGGAGTATCTCGAAAATTCCAAGCCTTCCTTTATATCCAGTAGAGTTGCATTTAAGACAGCCCTTGCCATGGAAAAATGTATTTCCTTTTTTTCCGGCAAGTCCTAAATTTTTCAATTCTGCCTGTGATGGATCATAGGGTTCTTTGCAATCTGTACATATTTTTCTCGCGAGACGTTGAGCAATAATGCCATTTAAAGCTGATGCAATTAAATAGGAAGGCACGCCGATATCCTTCAATCTTACTATTGTGGACACGGTGTCATTTGTGTGAAGCGTGCTTAAAACAAGATGACCGGTAAGAGAGGCTTGAATGGCAATGGTCGCTGTTTCATTATCCCGTATTTCTCCAACCATCACAACATCCGGGTCCTGTCGCAATATTGATCTGAGGCCATAAGCAAAGGTAAGGCCGGTTTTTTCATCAATAGCTACTTGTGTTATGCCCTTAATTTCATATTCTATAGGATCTTCAAGGGTGATGATGTTGATTGTAGGCGATTTTATAGAATTGACCATTGCGTAAAGCGTTGAGGATTTTCCACTTCCAGTGGGTCCGGTAACAAGAACTATACCATGCGGTTTTTCTATCAATCTCTCTATTGATTTTATGTTTTCCTTGCTTAAACCCGTGCTGCCTAATTCCACAACACCTGATTTTGAATCCAATATGCGTATCACAATCTTTTCGCCATATTGGCTCGGGAGTGATGACACCCGTAGTTCTATTTCTCTATCCGAAACTCTAATCTTTATTTTTCCATCCTGCGGCAATCTTTTCTCGGTAATATCCAACTTTGACATAATCTTTATTCGCGAAGTAATAGCTCCCTGAAGCCATTTGGGAAGCTGCATGACATCTACCAATAAGCCGTCTATCCTGTTTCTAAGTTTGATTTCCGTCTGGTGAGGCTCTATATGTATATCGCTTGCCCGGCTGGAGACCGCGTTGAATATTATATCATTCACAAGTTTTATTATGGGCGGGAGTTCGCTCTTTTTCATATCCTCAGCAATATTGGTGGTGGCTTCATGAACAACTTCCACGACACCCTGAGCAGACCCGAAACCCATGCCTGTCGGGAGATTAATGACTGCGTCAGCAATTGAGTAGTGATGTTTAATTGAAGTGTCTATTTCGCGTGCAGTGGAAATTGCCGGGACTATCCGGCATCTGGTTACAAGGGACAGTTCGTCTATGATGTGAAGGTTTAATGGATCAACCATAGCAACGGTCAACATGCTTCTATCAATACAAACTGGAATCAGCTTATACATAACGGCTAATTTTTGAGGGACAAGTTGGATAGCTTCAGGCTCTATTATCGTTGAACCGAGTTCAATATACTTTATGTTCAACTGCATTGAAACGGTTTGAGCAATGTCAACATCCCGGCAAACACCATTTTTAATTAAGATGTCGCCGAGAGGAAGAGGCTCTATTTTTTGTTCTTCGAGGGCAATTTTAAGCTGGTCTTCGGTAATGAGGGCGGAATCAACGAGAAGTTCTCCAAGCCGGCGCGTCTTTTTTATCTCCATATAGGGTATATCCATGTGCTATTTAAAATAAGCATGTTTGAAAAATGGATCTGTGAAGTTTTTAAAAGCCTATTTGCGGCTATCCTTAGATAAGGGTTAAAACTGCATTAGGAATCTGACATCATTTTCAAAAAAGAGCCTTATATCATCTATTCCAAATTTAAGCATTGCGATGCGCTCTATGCCCATGCCAAACGCAAAACCGGAAAACTTCTCAACATCATACCCCACAGCCTTGAACACCATCGGATGAATCATGCCGGCGCCAAGTATTTCCAGCCATCCGCTATTCTTGCACACGCGGCAACCCTTGCCATTGCATATAACACACTGAATATCCACTTCTGCGCTAGGCTCTGTAAATGGGAAAAAACTCGGTCTGAAACGAATGGTTGTATCTTCTCCAAAGAGAGAATGGAGGAAGACGCTGAGAACACCTTTGAGGTCGCCAAATGTAATGAATTCATCCACCATAAACCCTTCCACTTGGTGAAACATTGGCGTATGGGTTATATCCGAATCCCTTCTATAAACCTTTCCGGGGGCAATTACCCTTAAAGGGGGTTTTTGCCCCTGCATTACCCTTATCTGCACAGGAGAGGTGTGTGTCCTAAGTAGAGACGCATTGCCATGCGTCTCTACATAGAAGGTATCCTGCATGTCCCTTGCAGGATGGTCTTTTGGTATATTGAGGGCCTCAAAATTATAATAATCAGTTTCAATCTCAGGGCCTTTTGCTGTTTGAAAACCCATACCGAAAAATATCCTGACCACCTCATCCATCACTTGGGTTATCGGGTGCCTCTTTCCTAACCGGCCATATCTTCCTGGCAGGGTTACATCAACCTTTTCGGCCCTTAGTTTTTCTTCCTTTTCTCTCTTTACAATATCTGCTAAAAGGCTATTTATCTTATCCTCTATTCTGGCTTTTATGGTGTTTATCAACTCTCCTGCAATTGGCCGTTCTTCATTGGAAAGTTTCCCCAGTTCTCTTGTAAGAGAGGCAAGTTCTCCTTTCCTGCCAAGATACTTAACCTTAAGTTCCAGAATAGCTTCTTTGCCTTTAACAAAGTTTATCTCCTCAAGGGCAGCTTTTTCTAGTTGCTGAAGCTTGTCTCTCATGCGCTTAAACTTGCCTTTGCAATGGAAACAATCTGTGAGAACCCTCGGGGGTCGTTTATCGCAAGATAGGCAAGATTCTTTCTATCCACTTCTACATTAGCCTTTTTCATACCCTTCATGAACTGGCTGTAGGATATATCGTTCAATCTTGTTGCAGCGTTGATCCTGGCTATCCAAAGGCTTCTGAATTCCCTTTTCTTTGCCTTTCTATCCCTGTACGCATAAGCCATGGCTCTATCAACAGCCTCTGTTGCAATGCGATACAAATTGCCCCTGGCGCCCCTCATTCCTTTGGCAGCCTTTAATATCTTTCTTTTTTTCTTTTTGGCATTAACTGCTCTTTTTACTCTCGGCATATTTTTATGACTCCTTTCTCATTTAATATTTATAAGGTTTCAAGTCACAAGACACAAGTGAAAATTTGAAACTTGTTTCTTGTAACTTGTGTCTTGCAACCGGTGCCTTGTGACTCTGTTATCCGTATGGCAACAACTTTTTTATCTGGTCATGATTGGCCTTTCCAACATACACGGCATTTCTCATACCCCGCGATGTTCTTGCGGAATTGGACAGCAATAGATGTCTGCGTCCCGCCCTTGCCCTTTTCAGCTTTCCAGTGCCTGTAATGCTGAAACGTTTTGCTGCGCCGCTCTTGGTCTTTAACTTTGGCATAAATCCTCCCTTAATTATAAAGTTTCAAGTTGCAAGTCACAAGTCACAAGTGAAAACTTGAAACTTGTTTCTTGCAACTTGTGTCTTGTGACCTGGTGCCTTGTGACTCTTATTTTGCCATGGGGGCAATGATCATTATCAGGCTTTTGCCCTCCATCCGCGGCTGCTGTTCTATAACACCTTTATCTTTAATTACATCCACTACCTTCTTAAGCATTTCTCTTCCCAGATCTATATGCGCAAGCTCCCTCCCCCTGAATACGATTGTAATCTTGGCCTTATCTCCGTCGGCGAGGAATCTTTCTACATGCCGCATCTTAAACTGAAAATCATGTTCATCTGTTTTTGATCTCAACTTAACTTCTTTAAGATGGATTACAGCCTGTTTCTTTTTTGCCTCGTGAGACTTCTTGCTCAGTTGGTATTTATATTTCCCATAATCCATTATCCGGCACACCGGAGGGACCGCATTCGGCGATATTTCTACAAGGTCCAGACCTGCCTCTTCCGCAATTTTTATACCATCCCTCGCAGCCATGATACCAAGCTGCGCTCCCTCCTTGTCAAGCACCCGCACCTGCGGAGCCCGTATCCATCTGTTTATTCTTGTATGATCTTTTATAACACCACCTCCTGATTTATCCCTTATGATAAGGGTTTATTGTTTGTCTTAATAGTCTCTATAAAATTTTCAACAGACATAAAAGGCATTGGCTTTGCGCCGCTTCTTCCTCGGGGTGAAAATTCTTTTTTTTCTTCTTCTTGACTGCCTATTACGAGCATATACGGAATCTTTTTTAATTCAGCCTCCCTTATCTTCAGCCCGAGCTTTTCATTTCTTATATCAAGCTCTGCCCGTATACCCTCTTCCCTCAGCCTATTATAAACTTCTTTTGCATATTCATTATTCTTATCGGTAATGGCAAGCACGATAACCTGCACAGGCGCAAGCCACAATGGGAATGCCCCTGCGTAATGCTCTATCAAAACCCCGAAAAATCTCTCAAGGGAACCCATGAGTGCCCTGTGCAGCATTATTGGCTGGTGATCTTTATCATCCTCTCCTCTGTAAGCCACATTAAATCTTTGCGGGAGGTTAAAGTCAACCTGGATGGTTGAGCACTGCCACGCCCTTCCGAGTATATCCCTTATCTTTATATCTATCTTCGGGCCATAAAAAACCCCTTCACCGGGGTCAATCTGAAATTTTAGCCCTGTCTTTTCCAGCGCATGCTTTAACGCATCCTCTGCCTTTGCCCAGTTAAGAAGGTCGCCGACAAATTTTTCAGGCCTTGTGGAAAGATATATATCGTAGCTATTAAACCCAAAACTCCTTAATATGTAAAGAGTAAAATTCAACACACTACTAATCTCATCTTCCAGTTGTTCCGGCCTGCAAAAGATGTGGGCGTCATCCTGGGTAAATCCCCTCACACGCATCAAGCCGTGAAGCGCCCCTGACCGTTCAAATCTGTAGACGGTTCCAAGTTCAGCATAGCGGATGGGCAAATCCCTGTAGCTCCGAAGTTGGCTCTTGTATATCTGGATATGAAACGGACAGTTCATCGGCTTCACAATAAAATCCTGGCCCTCAATATCCATGGGTGAATAAAGATTCTCCCTGTAAAAATCCCAATGCCCGCTCGTCTTCCACAAATCAACCTTGGCTATGTGCGGCGTATAGATGATCTGATAGCCGTGCCTGTAATGCTCCTTTTTCCAAAAATCCTCTATGACACTTCTGATAACCGCGCCGTTCGGATGCCAGCAGACAAGCCCTGAACCGATGTCATCGTTTATGCTGAAAAGGTCCAACTCTTTGCCCAGCTTTCTATGGTCTCTTTTTTTCGCCTCTTCTATCCTGTAAAGATAATCATCTAACTCCTTTTTTGTGGGAAATGCCGCGCCATAAATCCTCTGGAGCATCTTATTCTTTTCACTACCCCTCCAGTAGGCGCCTGCAATACTTAAGAGTTTGAATGCCTTTATCCATCCTGTTGAAGGAAGGTGCGGGCCGCGGCACAGGTCAACAAAACCATCTTGTTTATAAACGCTCACCTTGTCCTCAGGTATATCATTTATGAGTTCCTGTTTATAAGTCTCACCCATTTCGCCAAACAGTTCCATCGCCTCTTTCCTGCTCATCTCTATCCGAAGAAAAGGCTTATTCTTTTTTATAATCTCAAGCATGCTATTTTCTATTTTTTCCAGATCTTCAGGGGTAAATGAACGTGGCGAATCAAAGTCATAATAAAAACCATCTTCTATAGACGGACCTATTGTAACCTTTACATCACTGCCAAAAAGTTCTTTTACTGCCTGCGCCATAACATGGGATACGGAATGACGGTAGATTTCAAGCCCCTCTTTTGAATCAATAGCAATTGGCCTTATACGGCTGTCCGCATTTAACTGAAATGAGAGATCAACATACCTTTCATTAATCTGCATTGCCACAGTATTTTTTAAAAGCCCCTTATCAAAGTCTTTTAAAACATCTTCTGCTGCAACATTAGCCGGATATTCTTTAAGCTTTCCGTCAGGAAATGTTATTTTGATTAAATTATTCATATGGTTAAAAAAACAACAAAAGGCATCAACCCTACGAGAAAACAGATTGAGGATTAGGTTAAGGTTAAATATTTCCTCAACCTCAAGCTTAACCTTAACCTGTAGTTATAGGGGTGATACCTTTTAAATTTAAATACTACAAAATCCTTCTCCGTCCACTTTAATTGGTAGGCACGGGCGGTCTCGAACCGCCGACCTCTACCGTGTCAAGGTAGCGCTCTAACCCCTGAGCTACGCGCCTATAGCTTTACGCAGCAGAAACAACCGCACTGGATCGAAATTTTATCATAACAAACAAGACTGTCAAGGAAATTTATTGAAATTTATTGAAGAATATCAAAGAGATGTAATAACACCTTTATCCACCAGTTCCCTAAACGACTGGTGATATGGGCCGGCTAATATGCTCTTTTCTAATATTTCAGTTGGCTGGAGACCGAGTCTGATTATCGGAATTTTTTTATCATTAAATAAAGAAACAAGTTTTTTGCATATATCCGTCATTTCGGTTAAAGACCATGGATTATATGAACCCGATAGATACATCTTTTCCAAAGGGGTATCCCTTATAACAAGGGTTGGATAGATCCTAACAAAATCAGGCTGAAGCTCCGCAGCTTTCGCAGCAGTAAAAAGTATAGTATCGCTTGTATCCCCAGGCAGACCCGGCATAATCTGAAGGCCGGCCTTAAAGCCATGTTTTTTTAATAGCATAACTGCCAAAGTGGTATCCTCTGCCTTATGCCCCCTGCCTGAAAGCCTCAATACTTCGTCCGACATAGACTGAACGCCAAGCTCAATTGTTTCAACCTTGTATTTTTTTAAAAGCAATAATCCTTCATATGTTATATAGTCAGGTCTTGTGGATATCCTGATAGAATCTATTAAACCGTCGTTTATAAAACCATAGGCTATGGATAAAAATCCTTCCTGTATATTTTTATCCAGGCCTGTGAAACTACCGCCATAAAAAGCAATCTCTTTTCTGCCCGAGCCTTTCCATGTCTTCAAATATGCGCTGACTGTGTCTGATACTTCATTTGCATCAGGCAGTTTTTCTTTGCCTGTTATTTTTGATTGATTGCAAAAAACACACTGGTGTGGACAGCCTTCCTGTGGGATGAATATAGGAATTATGAGTTGTTTTTTTTTAGCCATATTGAAATGCAGGTTATAGGTCATGGGTTATAGGCTAAGGGCTTTCATTACCTTGCACCCGAGTCTTTATCTTTTCCAATCCCTCCATTGCAGCCCGCTGCTCAGCCTCTTTCTTGGCCTTTCCCTGACCTCTTCCAAATCTTTCGCCGTTAATCAACACCTCAACTTCAAAAACTTTATTATGCTCAGGCCCTGTTTCACTGATAAGTCTGTAGCTTGGCGCAGCCTTGAAAATATCCTGAGTCTGTTCCTGGAGTTCTGTTTTATAATCCATGGAGGCCTCTGCAACAGAAACATCTTGTATTAGAAAAGAAAATTGTCCTGCTATAAGAGAAAATGCCGACTCAAACCCTCCGTCCAGATATACTGCTGCTATGACTGCCTCATACGCATCAGAGAGTATGGAAGACTTTCCCCTTCCGCCTGTAAGCTCTTCGCCCTTGCCGAGAAGAAGATGCCTGCCCAATTCAATATCCATTGCAAGTTTGGCCAGGGTATTTTCATTTACCAGTCTTGCCCTGAACTTAGACAGCGCCCCCTCGTCAGCATCAGGGAATCTTTTAATAAGAAGATGGCTTACTACTATGGAAAGAACCGCATCACCCAAAAATTCCAGCCTCTCGTTGTTCTCCATATTCTGGTCTCCCCTCTCATTAAGAAAAGACCTGTGAACAAGGGCTTGCTCAAGGATGCTGATATCATTGAAGGTGTAAGAAAGCCTTGATGCAAGTTCTTCCAATTCTTTTTTATCGGCCAACGGCATAATCTGTTATCCTCCCTCCGTTTATCTCATTGCATACAACATCTTCAGGGCTTCCTTCATCCTTCAATCCAGCCTCCGCCTATAACCTCGTCGCCTCTGTAAAAAACCACCCCCTGTCCAGGGGTTATTGATTTCTCGCGCCTTTTAAAACAGACCTTTACCTTGCCGTCTGCCAAAGGGATTACCGTTGCATCTGCGCCTTTATGGCGGTACCTTATCATGGCAGTTACATCTATCGGGCCATCAGGCAATGGTATACCAATCCAGTTTGTCTCCTTTGCAATAAGGCTGTCTCTGAACAAATTCTCCTCAGGGCCGACAACAAGCCTATTCCTTGCCGCATCTAATTTAAGCGCATATAATGGCTCACCCTTTGTTACGCCAAGCCCCTTTCTCTGTCCTATTGTATATTTATAAAGCCCTTTATGCATGCCGATAACATTGCCCGATGTATCCTCTATCTCGCCGTGTACATCCATCCTGCCGAGCCTCTGGCTTATAAAGGAAGGGTAGTCTTCTTCCACAAAACATATCTCCTGACTGTCTTTCTTCTCCGCAACATTCAGGCTGAATTTCTTTGCAAGGCTTCTAACCTCTGTTTTTGTCAAATCTCCCAGAGGAAATTTAATCCGCTGTAACTGATTCTGTGTCATTGTAAAAAGGAAATAAGACTGGTCCTTTGATACATCTCTGCCTTTCAAGAGCAGATACCGTCCTCTATCCTCATCATAACTGACCCTTGCGTAGTGACCTGTTGCAAGAAAATCCGCCTCAAGTTCCAGCGCCCTCCTTAAAAGCGTCTCAAATTTTAAGACCTGGTTGCACTTAAGACATGGATTCGGGGTCTCTCCATGGAGATAACCCTCCACAAAATAATCCACAACTGATTTTGAAAACGCCTCTTCAAAATTGACCACGTAAAATGGAATGTCCAATTTATCTGCAACCCTCCGGGCATCATAGAGGTCATCCAGAGAACAGCAGCTTCCCGGCCTGTCTTTTTTCCCCTCGGTGTAGTCCCACAACTGCATGGAGATGCCTATGACATCATAGCCCTGCTCTTTAAGAAGCGCGGCCGCAGTGGAGGAATCCACGCCCCCGCTCATGGCAATAACAACACGTTTTGGTTTATCCATCATCTCCTGTAACTTCCCGTGCGTCTTCATTGGTAAAAAAATGGCGGACTGTATGTCCGCCATAAAAGCCGTTTAATATTTGTCTCTTACAACCTACTTCTGCGCATTTTTCTTCTTATAATCCTCTATTGCGGCATGGAGCGCATCTGCCGCAAGGTTTGAGCAGTGCTGCTTTACTGGCGGAAGGCCGCCAAGCGCCTCTGCCACAGTGGCGTTGGATATCTCCTCTGCCTCGCCCAGATGCTTCCCCTTAACAAGCTCTGTAACCATTGAACTTGTCGCAATAGCCGCGCCGCATCCGAATGTCTTAAACTTAACATCTTTAATAATATCGCCTTCAACCTTTATGCTGAGTTTCATAATATCGCCGCAGGCAGGATTTCCAACAGTGCCTACGCCGTCGGCGTTTTCTATCTCCCCGACATTCCTCGGATTGCTAAAATGGTCCATTACCTTTTCGCTGTACATATAATTTTCTCCTTTCAATCAATGGCTGTGTGAACCGCTCTCAGCAAAGGTTATATCCGTCCCCTTTCCTGTAATAGTGGAATAAAGCGGCGACATGCTTCTCATCCTCTCCACCATTGCAGGCATAACCTCAATCACATAATCAATATCCTCCACAGTATTGCCGCGGCCAAGGCTGAACCTAACGGAACTGTGTGATGCCTCCAGCGGGACTCCCATAGCAACCAGCACATGCGACGGCTCCAATGTGCCGGATGTGCACGCAGAGCCGGATGATGCCGCTATACCCTTCATATCAAGATTTAGAAGCAACGACTCTCCTTCTGCATATTCAAAACTCAAATTCACGGTATTTGGCGTTCTCTTCGTCGGATGACCGTTCAGGCGCACATGGGCAATCTTCTCCATCAGGCCTTTCTGAAGTCTGTCTCTCAACGCCGCAAGATGCTTTATCTCCTCCGGCATATCTCTTTGAGCAATCTCACACGCCTTTCCCAACGCAACAATGCCCGCAACATTTTCCGTGCCGCCTCTCCTGTTTCTCTCCTGATGGCCGCCTTGGATAAGAGGCGTCAATCTCACTCCTCTTTTTACATACAATGCGCCGACCCCCTTTGGCGCATATAGTTTATGCCCTGAAATGGTCAAGAGATCAATATTCATCTTCTTTACATCTATAGGAATCTTTCCTGCGGCCTGAACTGCATCAGTGTGTAAAGAAATATTATGCCCTTTAGCAATGTTACCTATCTCTTCAATAGGAAATATTACACCTGTTTCATTGTTGGCAAACATAATCGTGATGAGTATAGTCTTTGGAGTTATTGCCTTTTTAAGCTGGTCTAAATCCAGCATGCCCTCGCTGTCAACATCAAGATATGTAACATCAAACCCGGTTTTTTGAAGGTATTTGCATGTGCTTAAAACAGCAGGATGCTCTACCTTTGTGGTAATTATATGGTTCCCCTTGTCTTTCTTTGATTCTGCGACACCTTTTATTGCAAGGTTATTGCCCTCTGAGCCGCAGCTCGTAAAGATAATCTCGCTTGCATCGCAGTTCAGAAGTTTTGCTGTCTTTTCCCTTGCATCGTCAACTCCCCTTCTTGTATTCCTGCCTGCCCAGTGAATGCTTGAAGGGTTGCCGAATTCATCCTTCAGATACGGCAGCATAGCATCCAGAACTTCGGGATGGATTGGCGTTGTCGCATTGTTATCCAAATAGATTTTCTTCAAAACAACCTCCTAATTAAATACAGGTTGAGGTTAAGAATTTCATTAGCCTAAACCTCAGCCTCAACCTGTTTTCCCTTGCCTACTGATAACTGATTTGCCTCGCGGCTTAAGTTTTCTATTGTAATGGAATCTAAAAATTCTTTTATCTTGTCGGCCAGCCCTTTCCAAACACGTTGGGTAACACACTTGTTTGCCTTTGCGCATACGGAAGGGTCTCCGTCAAGACATGCAACCGGATTTAAAGATTCCTCAACTACAGTTATTACCTCTCCCACCTTTATCTCGCTTGCAGGCCGCGCAAGAACATAACCACCTCCAGGCCCTCTAACGCTCTTTACAATATTACCCCTCCTGAGCTTGACAAAAAGCTGTTCAAGATAGGCCAGCGATATACCTTCGCTGTCAGATATATCCTTTAGTGTTATTGGCCCGCCGTTTGCGTGACAGACAAGGCTGACCATTGCCCTCACAGCATATTGTCCCTTAGTAGATAACCTCATATTTTGGCAAATTCTAATATACCTTAATAATTTTGTCAAGTATTTTGATTAATTTTGATGAATTTACGATACTGCGCGCGTTTTTTGCAAATTCATGCATCAAATAACGGTGAGTTTCTGAAATTGTCTGCAATGGATTTAAAGAATACCTTCAGAATAGCCGTAAGAGGGATAGCAATCAATATGCCAAACATCCCTAAAAGCTCTCCCCACACCAGTATGGAAACCACTGTAACTACAGGATGGAGCCCGACCTTTTGGCCGATAAGTTTGGGTGTTATCACATAGGCCTCAAGTATCTGCATTATTACAAAGGCTATTATTACATAGAGGGGATGCAGAAAATCCTGAAACTGAAGCAAGGCCATTGTCCCGCCAAGCAAGATCCCAACTACCAACCCCATAAAAGGGATAAGAAAGGCTACGCCCGCTATTACACCGATGAAGAATGACAACTCCACCCCGATTATGTAAAGGCTTATGCTGTAAAGGACTATCATTATAACGGACAGTATAAGCTGGCCCCTCAGAAAGGCGCTTAAGACATAATCTATCTCATCCCACTTTACATCAAACCAGTGTCTCTGATTAGGAGGTATGTAACGCCATACTATGGTCTTTATCTTTCCAAAATCTCTTAGTATGTAAAAAACATAAAACGGTATTATAAGAAACCCCAGAAGACCTATGACATAGCTTAAAGTGCTCCTGAACGCAGAGGATAACCCCCCGGCCAGTATGGATATTACATCCGGCGACAGTCCTCTTGCGTAGTTTGCAAGTTGGATAAAAAGTTCTTCTATGGTTGTTGGCATATTTTTTAACATGAATATATTTTTTAATCTGGGCAGAATGGCATTCCCAAGGCTTGCGATATATGAAGGAAGCTTTTCGCCGGCAATACTTATCTCCCTCTGGATAACTGATAAGAGACTTGAGAACAGGAAAAAGGAGGCAACAAGGAGTATCGCCAATATAGAGACGGTGGCAGCGGCTCTGTTAATCTTTTTCCTTTCCAGCAATTCCACAAAAGGATTCAAGAGGTATGCCATAAAAAATGACAATATTATGGGGATGAAAACTATCCTCAAGGTATAAAGGATAAAAAGCAGGATTAATATAACAGAAAACCCTAAAATAAATTTTGCTAATTTCCCTTTTTCCAGCATCACTTAATGTCTCCCATTGTTTTTATTCCGCGATACATATACTGAAGACCAGACAGGATTGTAAGGACAGCAGTTGTTGTTATAAAGAGTTGAATGTAAAGGATTGAGAAAGGATAGAGGGTTATGATTATGGTGAGTATTTGAAATACCGTGGTAAACTTGCTTGCAATGGAAGGGCGAATGTCAGTCCCCTTGCCCATTAAAGATATTATAGCAATTCCTGAAAGGATTATTATCTCCCTGCTCACAACTATCACAGAAAGCCAGCCCGGCAGCATGTCCTTGAAGGCCAGACTCAGATATGCGGATATAAGCAGCATCTTATCGGCAATAGGGTCAAGATATGCGCCAACTACCGTCCTCTGATTCAATACCCTTGCTATCAAACCATCAAGGCCGTCTGTTATGCCTGCCAAGATAAATATAATCAAGGCCATCCATAGGTCATTGTGAATAACAAAGATGATAAATACCGGAACCAGTAATATCCTAAATATTGTCAGAAGGTTTGGTATGTTCATAAGAAACAGTTAAGCTTGAGGTTGATTTTTATGGCAACCAGTCATAATAATTCTTTTGCGGTTTGCCTCTTGCAGTCATCTTAGCAGCAGGCATGATTGAAAAAATAGCGTCTATTACGCGCTGGATCACCGGCTCATAAGTCTTTATAACCCCAAATTCAACAACATTTTTTTCAAGGCTCATATCAGAATCTTTAGTTTTAAACTCTGATTCCAATAATTTTTCCCCGCTGACCCCGTCATATAATTCAAGCTTAGCCCCTATCTTCATAGAGGCGTAACTAAGGAAAACTGTAGAATCCCACTCTGTTACAGTAGTATACAGAATGGAATCCGCGCCCAATATTGACGCAAGTTCTTTTGGGGTTTTGTTATAGAATTCACCCCTTCTCATTCCGCTGCGAAGAAGCCTGTCATCTACGGTTTCCAGAGAGATTGGAGAATATCCCACATGGATAAGTTTTTCATACGTCATAGTCCTGAAGAGGTAATGCGCATCTTTATCCCCAATATCGCCGCCCACCGGCATCACAGCAATTGTGCGCGGCATCTTTTCGTTATAATCAGGCGTAAGTGTATATTGAACAGCACTGCCGCAACCGCTGAAAACAGCGAACAGTGAACAGTGGACAGTAACCAGTAAAATAAAAGTTGAGAACTTAAGAGGTTTTCGTATCATTGCTTCACCTGTCCTTCCACCGGGGAAAATCTTACCTCTATCCTGTCTGCAGAAAACCAACCTGATGCAACAGCGGCCTCTATTTTCCAATCTTTTATATACATAGTCATAATTTCTTGTTTTAGCGCCTGGGACCCTCCGCTTGTTTCTACGGTCATTTCTATTTTATCTCTGATAAATGAATTATAATGAATCGATTTTACACCTTTGGCTTTAAGTATATTATTTCTGAAAAGCTCAAACCCTTTATAGTTTCTAAGGTTCAGTATAGTAATTGCAAAAGTTTTTGTCTCTCCTTCATGAACAATCCCTGCAAAAGTTAAATCTTTTATTAACAGGTCAACTGCAATATCCGCTTCTATTGAGACATTATATATTACCACCCCGCCTTCCGCTGCGGAGATTTCATCTTCCATGATTTCCTTCGAAAGAATGCGATAATTTAAAATATAGCGGCCTGCATTACTGTAAATCTTATCATCCAGTATCAGGGTAAAAGTGTCTAACCCTCCTTGAGGTACGATTGTCTCTACTGCTTTTGCAATAGCCTTCCTGAACGCATCCTCAACAGCCATATCATCAGGTTTTTTTGTATCAATGGACACAGGGATGCTGCCCATAACCTCAATGCGAATGATGTTATTATTGTTGGAAAAAGCGCGAGGTGAAATAAAAAACACAGTAAACAGCAATAAAATTATAGTCTTAAGCCTCATCTCAGAAACCCCTCTATCAAGGCTATCATCTTACCCTTTTCCTCAGAAGAAAACCATCTTATATCCGCTTCTTTCCTAAACCATGTCATCTGCCGCTTGGCATATCTTCTGGTGTTTTTCTTTATCTCTCTCACAGCCTCTTCCAATCCGTATTTATTTTGAATATAACCAATAATCTCTTTATATCCCAGACCGCGCATTGTCTTGAGGTCGGGTGAATAACCCATATCCAAAAGTCTTCTTGCCTCCTCTACCAAGCCAACCTTCATCATATTATCTACCCTATCCTCTATGCTTTTGTAAAGAGACTTTCTATCAGCCGATAATCCGACCTTAATTGCCTCATACGGTTCTTCGGAAAAATTATGCTCCTTTTGAAAGACAGATATGGGCTTATTGGTCAGATAATAAACCTCAAGGGAGCGAATAATCCTTGCTGCATTATTGGGATGTATTCTGGACGCTGCCTCCGGATCCACCTCCTTCAATTTTTCATAAAGATACCTTGTCCCTTCGCTTCCAGAGCCGAGGATGGCAAATTCATTCCTAAGCCGCACATCAGAGCCAGGGCCTTTGAAAAGCCCTTTTGTGAGCGCCTTTATATATAAACCTGTTCCGCCGGCAACAAATACATTCTTCCCCCTCTCGTGTATCTCTCGGATTGCCTTTGAAGCCTCATCGCTATATCTTGCCGCAGTGAATTCTTCGTCCGGATCTGCTATATCTATCAGGTGGTGCGGAATTTTTTCTCTCTGCTCCTTAACAGGCTTTGCCGTGCCAATATCCATATAACGGTATACCTGCATTGAGTCAGCGCTGACAATCTCTCCATCAAACCTCTCGGATAGCTCCATGGCAAGCGCAGACTTTCCTGATGCTGTTGGGCCAACTATTACAATAATTTTTATCTTATCCACTTTATGTATGCCTCATTGGTGGAATATCGGATTTATCATTTTTATAGAACCGCCTCGTTTGCTTTAAAAGGAATCAAAGAACTTTGTTAATAAGAAGAAATATGGAAAATGGCTATCAGCTGTCCTCAACTTTTACA
>JBBTFC010000075.1:1714-12922 GCA_038042015.1 Deltaproteobacteria bacterium | reverse complement strand
CATTTAAGCAAAGATGATTTTATAAGCGCAGTGCGATTGGTGGAAGCATATGTTTTTCGCCGCGCAGTTTGTGCAATACCCACAAATTCAATGAACAAAACCTTCTCGACTTTCAGTAAGGCGTTAAAGAAGGACCGTTATCTTGAGAGCATAGCCGCACATTTTCTACTTCTTCCTTCATACCGTCGTTTCCCGGGTGATGCCGAATTTGAACGTGAAATTCAGACTCGTGATTTATACAATTTTCGCAATCGAACTTTCTGGCTTCGACGATTCGAGAACCATGGAAGAAAAGAAGTTGTTCCAGTGGATGAATACACTGTTGAACATATTCTACCCCAAAATGAAAACCTCAGCTCAGCATGGCAGGCCGACCTTGGCGCTGAGTGGAAACGTGTCCAGCAAACATGGCTGCATACTTTAGGCAATCTGACACTTACCGGTTACAACTCGGAATATAGTGACCGGCCTTTTTTAGAGAAGCGTGATATGGAGGGCGGCTTTAGGCAAAGCCCGCTCAAGGTAAATGAAGGGCTCAATCTGGTGGAAATGTGGAACGAACCGGCAATTATAGAGAGAGCAAAGCGGCTTGCCAAGCGTGCAGTATTGGTGTGGGAATCACCGAAACTGGATAATGCTGTCTTGGCCGTCTATCGCCCCAAAGCTGAGCTTGAATCAAACTATGCAATAGAAGATCATCCGCACCTGCTTACACCTACGATGCGGATCTTGTTTGACGCATTTCGCAAGGAAGTCTTGGCGCTTGATCCCTGCGTCAGCGAAGAGTTTTTAAAGCTATATGTTGCATACAAAGCAGAAACAAATTTCGTGGATGTGGTTCCGCAAGCCAAGCGTTTGCGGCTATCATTGAATATGAGTTTTTCTGAGGTTAGTGATCCAAAAGCGCTGTGCAAGGATGTGACTAATATCGGACGTTGGGGAAATGGAGATGTGGAAGTAGGATTATCTTCGCTGGAGGAATTGCCATATGTAATTGGTCTGGTGAGACAGGCGCTTGAAAAACAACTTGGCGAGGTGCCTGATTTATAAACATGGCATATATTAACTTGCGATGTTGACGAAATCTAAAATTGTTAAAGAGAAGTAGTTTATCTTGCTGTGAGAATTATACAATGCCCGACATCAAAATAGGCAAATTAATCCGTTCCAAAATAAAACCAATGCGCTGATTGTGTCATCAGATTTCAGATTGATGTACTGACGCCATGACGGAGGAACAATTAGATGAAAGTAGAGATCTGGAGTGATCTGATATGTCCGTTTTGTTATATCGGAAAACGGAACTTTGAAAAAGCTCTGGGGCAATTCTCCCACAAGGATAAAGTGGAGGTTATCTGGAAAAGTTTTCTGTTGAATCCGGATATGGAAACTAACCCTGAAAAAAATATCAATCAATATCTCGCGGAAATAAAAGGATGGACGTTGGATCATGCGAAAAACATGCATGAGCATGTTACAAAAATGGCTGATAAGGTTGGGTTGCATTACGATTTTGATAGGATAATTGTGGCTAATTCACTTGACGCCCATAGGCTTATTCAATTAGCTAAGACTAAATCTAAGGGGGATGAGGCAGAAGAGAGTTTGTTCAAGGCCTATTTCATAGAAGGTAAAAATATTGCAGAGCACTCCACGCTCATGCAGATGGGAACGGATATTGGCCTTAAACCAGATGAAATACGAGAGATGTTAGCGGGCAATGCTTTTATCGATGCAGTGAGGAATGATGTTAAGGATGCGGAGCAGAAGGGGATAACCGGAGTTCCTTTTTTCGTTATTAACGGGAAGCATGCTGTTAATGGTGCAGAACCTTCGGGGATATTTTTAAAGGCGCTCAATGATGCGTGGGAAGAAGAGAAGAGGCTTTAATGATATGGCGCAGTTTGACCTTGCAGATTAGACTTTATGACTGAAATCACAATAGACAAAATTATCCGTTCTAAAAGAAGAAGCATTGCGCTGATTGTTTCATCTGATGCTCAGCTTGTGGTACGCGCGCCTATGCGGACTTCATTGGAATATATCAATGGTCTGGTTTTCAGGAAGCGGCTTTGGATTAACAGGAAAAAGGAGCAGGCTCTAAAAAATGGTGCATCTGCAAAACCTAAGCAATTTACAGACGGTGAAGAGTTTTATTATTTAGGCAAGGTTTATAAATTAGTGTTTGAAGATTGCCACACAATCAGTCTGGCGGATTGCTTCTACTTTCCTGAAAAACATGTGAGTGTTTGCAGAGAAAGAATAATTAAATGGTATAAGCAGATGGCAAAAGAAAAAATTACTGAAAGGGCGCAGTGGTATAGCAGGATTACAGGCTGGAAGTATAATGCTTTATCTGTTACAAGCGCAATGACACGATGGGGATCTTGCGGATATAACGGGTCTGTTAATTTTAGCTGGCGTCTGATTATGGCGCCGATTGAAGTGGTTGATTATGTGGTTGTGCATGAACTGGCACACATAGCAGAAAAAAATCATTCAGATAAATTTTGGAACAAGGTCAAGGTGATATTACCTGATTATAAAGAAAGACAAAGGTGGTTAAGAGAGAACAGGGTAATGTTGAATATTTAGAGATTGTTTTTTAAACTTTACTGTCCCCTCCGTCTTTTTTATCTTCATCATTGTTAGTAACCGCTGTCTTGTGCGGTTTGTGTTTCTTGATTTTTATTTCTCCAACTTCTTGTTCTTTCGTAACAAGCAGTTCATCATATTTCTCTGTTACGGATTGAACTCCGGCCCCATTCAAAGTCTGGCATACTTTTTCCCAATACTCACCACTTACAATCTGGAAATCCATAAATGCATGACATTGATAAGCATTGAGTTCTACATACAAGCCTTTATCCCATAATTCACTGCAGGACCGAATATACTCCAGGTGGGTTACATAATCTTTGAAGATAATATAGCCTTTGTGGGGCAAATTTAAACCCTCAGATAATGATTTTTGTAACTTCCGGCCTGAATCTTTATTCATATAGGCCGCAGAAATTTTTATCCACCCGCGCGTTTCTGCAAATTTATTGTGATAGATGATTAGTCCTCTTTCTACTTGCCCTGAATTTGTCAAAAAATCGCCAAAACGATTTGAATAAGCAAATACGTTTTCATCTACCTGACCATTTGATGTGTAAAAATCAAAAAGCAGGAAGGCTTCCACATTGGCAAACAGGTATCGGCGGTGAAGAAGAGGAAAAATTTTCCATTCATGTCCGCGTAACAGGCCTTCATCCTGTGATTCGATTAAACGCGGGTAACGAAACTCCATCCCATATTTTTCGCGTAAACCTTCTATTTGTCCGTGTCCAAACATAGGCAGCCCGGGCAGGGTTATCAGCAGGGTGCATACCCCGAAGTATTTGTCATGACTGCCGAATTGCTCGACCGCGGTTTTTTCGTCGGGGTTACTCATAAAATTTACATACCGTTTCAGAATTTGCGGGTCAAACTCTAAAGTATTCTTAATGGCCATACGATACTTGGCATTATCTTCGTCGCGGAGCATGTGCATGAAGGCGGAATTGTAAACGCGATGCATCCCGAGGGTACGGACAAAATATCCTTCCATTAACCAGTATGCTTCGGCTAAGAGCAGGGTATCCGGTACTTCGGCTGCAATGCGGTCAACCACCTCACGCCAGAATTCTTGTGGAATTGCCGCTTCAAACTCGTCTACAGTCATACCGCGTTCAGACCTGGAGGGGATTGCTCCTCCTGCGCCAGGTTCGGGAAACCACAGCCGTTGGATATGTTTTTTAGCCAAAGTCATCGCTGCGTCAAAACGGATAACAGGAAAGTTTCGGGCCACATGCAGGATAACCTGTATAACTGCTTCACGTACCCTGGCTTGAGAATAGTCAAGTTGGGCAGTATCATTCCATGGAAAAGACGTACCGTCATTACCATGATAAATAAAACGTGTATCGCCTGTGTAACGGTCCAAACGCTTAAAAATAACTGCCGCATCGGTTTTATTATAATAATGATCTTCGATAAAAATACCTACACGCATATCATCGGACAGGTCTTCACTGTTAAAAGAGTAAGCAGGGTAGGGGGGGTTGTTTAATGATAAAAACCAATCAGGATGTTCAATAACCCATGCCGAATCTATACCCATATGGTTAGGAACCATATCGGCTGAAAGACGAATTCCGCGCTGCCATGCCCGTTCGCGTAAATTATTAAGCGCCTCCCAGCCGCCTAAATCAGCGGCAATATCATAACTGTGCAATGAGTATGCAGAAGCGGCTGCATCTGCCATACCCATACGTTGTTTGATTCGCTGACTTGCTTTACTGCGCTCCCAAAGGCCGATGAGCCACAAACCGTTAAAACCGCGCCGGGCAAGTAAATCAAGTTCTTCGTCCGGAATTCGGTCGAGTGTCTTGACCCAGTATTTATATTTTTGTGAAAGTTGTTCCATCCACACATAAGAATTTTTAGCGATAAGAACGATCTGGGGCATCCAATCACGGTCGTGGCTATAACGTTCATATTCATGATATTCACGGCTCTTATAAGTTGGCACGGGAACATCTAAGGGAAAATCACCATGTGTATGCTTGCGGATAATTTCTTCCCTAATAAAATCTATTCCACGCAAAAGACGGGTAATAAAAGATTCCCCAAGAAGGAATCCCCATTTTTGAATTAAAAAAACCAATTGCCCTTCAAGAGAATAGGGAGAAACAAGCGCGTGTTCACGTAAGACGTTGATGAGAGTATCTCCGGATCCTTTTCCCTCAAATCCAGGCTGATTATTGAAAAATTGAGTCAACTTTGCAACCATCTTTACGTATGCATCAGTTTTATTTAATGGAGTCTCGTCAAATAAATCTTTATAGGGTTGGATCGCCGGATTAAGATTGGTGATATTGACTAAAAGGATGTCTTCAATTGTTTTCTCGCCTTGTCCTGTGCCAATAAAATATAGTTTAGCGGTCATATCCCCGAGATATACAGACATAGGTGGAAATTCATCCACAAATTTTATAAACACTTCGTCTGTCTTATCACCCAGACTATCCCGGACATTTTCTTTGGCCCGGGTCATCATTTTAGCATTTTGTGAAATGTATTTATGTATAAGTATACGCAGAGCCTCATCAATTAAATATAGGGCATATATATCCGAAGCAGGCACAGGGTTCGCACGACGTATGGAAATCTGGGTGGCAAACCTTCGGGCAGAAGAATAATCCGTAAAGGTTACCCGTCCGTTCGGACTAAAAAAATCCGCATTAAAATTATAGGTATTTCGGGCTTGTTTGCATGTAAGCATTAGTCTGCCTTTAATTCTACACTTTTTTACCTTTTCACGCAAATACGCGGTGTAATATATTTTTTCCACTTGCCTACTGATATTATAAAAAGTATAATCTGACAATTCATAATTTATCGGTAATAGCAGAAATGATATGAATATTAAATATCCGGAAATAAAAACTACCTGCCTCTTGTCTCATTTTTTACTGACCACCGCATGCTGTTTACTCCTTGCTGTCTTAACAGGCTGCGGCTATCATATTGCCGGCAGAGGCGGCAATATGCCGGGGAATGTAACTGCAATATCCATCCCGTTCTTTAAGAATAAGATACAGAAGCCGGATGTGGAGACGGTTATAACAACTGCGCTGGTTGACGAGTTTGTAAAGAGCGGGATTGCGAAAGTTGTTGAAGAAAATGCCGATGCTGTGCTGAACGGCGCTGTAACAGGCTATGAATTGACGCCTGTTTCATTCAGCAAGAACGATGTAATCCAGGAATACAGGCTTGCCATAAAACTGGAGGTTTCGCTTGTCCGCAATAGTGACGGGAAGATTTTGTGGGAGGATAAGAATGTTACAGACTATGAAGATTTTAAGGTAAATACTGCGGACATAAATGCAACAAAGACATCGGAGTTAGATGCTGTTAAAAAGATGGCGAAGGACACAGCAAGGCTTATCAAAGAGAGGATGCTGGAGGATTTTTAATGGCGCAGGACGGCTTAAAAATTATTGAAGGACTGAAAAAAGGCAAGGGACTGTCTCCGGTCTTCTATTTTTACGGTGACAGTTACCTGATAGAAGAGGCACTGCAGGATATTAAGACAAAGGCGCTGTCCTCTTCTTTTAGGGATATGAATTATCACTGGTTTGATGCGAAGGAGGCAGATGCCGACGATATTATTTCTATAGCACAGACCTTTCCTGTTATGTCTCAGAAGAGACTGATTGTAGTGAGTAGGGCAGGGGCCCTTTCCAAGTCACAGCAAGGGGCGATTTTATCATATATCAAAAATCCTGCCCCGACGACCTGTCTGGTATTTACTGCGGATAAGATTGATAAGAGGCTTGGATTTTTCTCGGCATTAGATAAGGCTAATTACTTGTTTTATCTTAAGCCGCTTTCAGATGAAGAGCTTCCTTCGTGGATTAAAAAAGCGGCGGGAGGGTTTGGTAAAAAAATTACAGATGATGCAATTGGGGCTATTTTAGAGGCAGTTGGAAATGAATTGATGGATATAAAACAGGAGATTGACAAATTGGCTCTTTTTGTCGGTGAAAGAAACAGCATAGAGATAGAAGATGTGGAAATGGCTGTTACAAATGGAAGGGTGGATACAGTATTTGACCTTGCAGATTCAATAGGAAGAAAAGATTTAAGAAAGGCGATTATAAACCTCAGGAAACTCATTGAACATAAAGAAGAGCCTATAAAGATATTAGGAATGATAACCCGCCAATTTCGCATTATCTGGAGGGCAAAGGCATTAAACAAAAAAGGCGTTGCAGTCAATAGTATTGCTTCAGTTGTGGGGACATTTCCAACTTATGTTAAGGGGTATCTAAAGCATGGAAAAGGTTTTAGTGACGAGGGGTTGTTAAGAATTTTCCAAATGCTCCATAATACGGATATCGCCCTGAAATCTGGAAGGCAACGCCCTTGTATGGTGATGGAGAGGCTCGTGATGGAGCTATGTCTTAAATGATAGTTGCAAGATGCATCATGCAACTGCCTTAATGGAATTTACTGCTGTTGTCAGCCGGGATATTTTCCTTGATGCATTATTCCTGTGAAGGGTTTTTTTGGAGGCTGCCTTGTCAAGGAGCCTTGCAGCCTTTGCAAGCGCTGCCTTGGCGTTTTCTTTGCTGCCTTGAGCTATAATTTCTTTAACCTCTTTTATTGCAGTTTTTATCTCAGATTTTACTGCAACATTGCGGGCCCTGCGCTTCTGGTTTTGCCTGTGTCTTTTTATCGCTGATTTATGAGTTGCCATTTAATCCTCCGTTCAAATTTGTCATATATTTTTAAACTATTAAGATTTCATTGTCAAGGGTTTTATAATGACAGAGGCTAAAAACATAACAAAAGCTGCTTCCATTGTAGGCAGCGCCACATTTTTAAGCCGCATACTGGGTTATATAAGGGATGCGGTTATCGCCGCATATTTTGGGGCAGGCGCATCTGCAGATGTGTTTTTTATTGCCTACAGGATTCCAAACTTTTTCAGAAGGCTTGTTGGCGAGGGCGCATTAACTGTTTCCTTTATACCGGTATTTACAGAGGAATTGACCCTTGGTTCCAGAGAAAGGGCAAAAAGATTGGCTTCAAGGGCATTTACATTTTTTACTATTATATTGGCAGCGCTTACGATAGCGGGTATTTTATTTGCGCCGCAGATAGTTGAAATCACTGCGCCTGGCTTTGCAAATATCCCAAATAAACTGCCCATTGCAATATCTTTAACAAGGTGGATGTTTCCTTTCCTTTTCTTTATATGTCTTGTTGCATTGGGAATGGGAGTTCTAAATTCATTAAAGCATTTTGCCGCTCCGGCATTGTCGCCTGTCTGGTTTAATCTATCTATAATAGGTTCAACCCTTTTTCTAATTCCATTTTTTAAAGAGGCCGTCTATGCGCTTGCATTTGGTGTGGTTTTTGGAGGCGCTCTTCAGTTTCTCTATCAACTTCCGTATCTTAAAAGATATGATATGCTGCCGAGACTTGACTTTAGTTTCAATGACCCGGCTATAAGAAAGATAGTCTTTCTTATGCTGCCGGCTGCCCTTGCCGCGGGTGTAGACCAGATAAACATCCTCATTGTCAGTAGATTTGCCTCTCATCTTAAAGAGGGGAGCATATCTTATTTATATTATGCCGACAGAATAGTTGAGCTTCCTATGGGGGTTTTTGTAATAGCAGTTGCAACTGCTGTGCTTCCTTCAATGTCTGAATATGCCGTAAAAGAAGACTGGCCGGGTTTTAAGGAGTCATTATCCTTTGCACTAAGGCTGGTAACATTTATTACAGTCCCTGCTACTGTGGGTCTTATAGCGCTTGGCGGGCCGATTGTCAGCATGCTTTTTCAAAGGGGCGAGTTCAGCCATGAAGCAACCAAAGGGACTGTTTATGCCCTCTGGTTTTTTTCCGTTGGTCTTGTTGCATTCGGCGGTCGAAGGATCCTTTTATCAGCGTTTTACTCGCTTAAGGACACCTTAACCCCTGTTCTGGTTGGCTCTGTGGCAGTGGCTGCGAATATAATATTCTGCTTTTTGCTTATTGGCCCTTTAAAACACGGCGGTTTGGCTCTGGCAACATCGCTTTCTGCAATAATAAACCTGTTTTTACTTTTTTTTATACTGCGAAAAAGACTGGGCGGGATTGGAGGAAGGAAGATACTTGCCTCTGCTGTGAAAGTAGCCGTATCCTCTCTTCTAATGGGGGCTGGAGTGTATGGTATATCCATTTTGATTGATTGGTCTCATGGCGGTATTACCACCCTAAAGTTAGCGGTGTTGGCTCTTGCAATAGGTTTTGGCGTGACAAGCTATTTGCTGTTTGCCCGCCTTTTTAAGAGTCCGGAGATGGCTTTTCTGACCGGTATGGTTATGGAGAGATTGGGTAAAAAGAAAGAGAACTGAGGCGCAATTGAATATTGGACGCAAATCATATAATGATTTGAATTTAAAAGACAATTTACTGATTAAAAAATGTGCAATGAAGCGCAAGGCCTTATTTAATCACATTCTGGTTTTTACATTTACATTGTTTCTAACTAGTTATCCACATGCTGTGGGGAAATCGTTTTAAGAGCTTGTAATGCTTGATTTTTTTCTTTGAGTTTTGCTTCTTTCCAAAAATTTTCCATCTCTTCAATGGATGCATTATGTAAAGCCTTTCCTTTTTTTATGAGTTTATCTTCAATATAATGAAACCTTGTTATAAATCTTGCTATGGTTTTTCTTAATGCCTCTTCCGGATTTATTTCTATAAATCTTCCAACATTTACCAGCGCGAAAATGAGATCTCCAAACTCCGCCTCCATCCTTTGAATGTTCCCTTTTTTTAGCTCAGCCTTGAATTCCGCAATCTCTTCCTCCACCTTTTCAAAAACCTCTTTTATATCAGACCAATCAAAACCTGCTTCTGCAGCCTTTTCTGTTACCTTATGCGCCTTTAATAATGCAGGAAGATGCTCTGGTATGTCTGCCAGGTATCCTTTTCTCTTTTTGCCGGCCTTTTCCTCTTTTTTTATCCTCGACCAGTGTTTTAAAACATCTTTTGAGGTCTTTGCCTTTGTTTTTCCGAATACATGGGGATGCCGTCGTATCATCTTTTCCGCTGATAGCGCCATCACATCCTCTATGTCAAAATCCCCTTTTTCTCTTGCAAGCTGACACATAAATATAATCTGGAATAACATGTCGCCAAGCTCTTCCTTAAGCATTTCAGGGGATTTGGCGTCTATAGCGCCGATTACCTCGTATGCCTCTTCCACAATAAACGGTATAAGGCTTTCCATGGTTTGCTCTTTATCCCAGGGACAGCCTTTTGGTCCGCGTAGTTTCTGCATTATTGCGACAAGTTTTGGGAGCCCTTCCTTGTTTTTCATGTCTTATGGAGGAGGGGAGGGGGAGGATTGATTATTTTTTTGACTATCCTATGAAGGTCTTCCTTTGTATTGATGTTGTCCAGAGATGATAAAACATGTTCATTTGAGAGCCAGTCTTTTTCTTCAAGCCGTTTTACTTTTATTTTTTGAAAGAGATTTGTGATGCGCAGGTCTTTGGCTTTTATCATTTCCTCTATAGGTTTGATGCACTTTTTGGAATAAACCGCATGGAGGGGATGATAGCGGTCCATAATATAAGGCGCTGTTGCACTCCAGCCCTCTGGAAATTTGATTATCCTTGAGATAGCTTCTTTGTTCAAAAACGGCATATCGCATGCTACAACAAAATTATATTCAGACGAGCTGTGAAAAAGGCCTGTATATATGCCCCCCAGACTGCCGGCGCCTTTAAGTATATCGGTTACAGTCAGGCAATTTAATTCTTCATACCAGAGAGGGTCGTTTGTTACCACTATGATTTCGTCAAATAATTCTTTAAACAAGTTTACAGTTTTATGGATAATGGATTTGCCGCCAATATCTATAAAGGCCTTGTTAAAGCCCATTCTGCTGCTTTTTCCGCCTGCCAATATTATGCCGTTCATGTTTTTATCCTTATCTCTATATCTTTGGGATTTTTGCACCCTTTTAGAGATTTTATCATTCCTTTTATTGCCGCTGCAAGCAATTTATCTATGAAAGGCTTAAGGGTTATCTTTTTTCCGTTTACCATTAAACATGACTTTTCGCGACAGGCCTCTTTTTGTAAAAATCTCTCTTCTATCAAATCTGCGATGCCTTTTGCGTCATTTATATCAACACACGGCACATCCTTGCATTTAAATCTAATATCGCTGGCAATAGCTATAAGATTTTTATCCTTCCTGCAAATTGGTTTTGTAGATTTGGTCTTTCTAATAACCTCTATCTTGGGGTAGTCGGCCTTCTTATAGCCCTCTGTTATTATAATATCTGCATCATCAACAAAAGAAAAACCAAGCATGAAAGGATTCCATTCCTCATCTACATCCTTTATAACTGCTATTTTATCAGGTGAAGACAGTACTACAGTCTTTGCGCCGGCCTTTTTATGCCGCCAACTGTCTTTACCTTCATAATCTATTTCAAAGCCATGCACATCGTGCTTTATGGTGCCGACGTTATATCCCCTCTTTGTCAGTTCAGCTACAACCTTTTCAAGAAGCGTGGTTTTGCCGCTGCCTGATTTTCCTACTATGGAAACTATCGGCATCATGATATTAAGATAGCAGGGTAGAGCGGGTTATGTCAATAAATATAGGAAT